>JBOICL010000242.1:0-11171 GCA_050740055.1 Stenotrophobium sp. | reverse complement strand
TCAAGCGCGCCCTCGACCTGCTCGACGAGATGGCCGAGAAGCGGCCCGAGGATTACGCGAAATTCTGGCAGACCTTCGGCGTGGTGCTGAAGGAAGGACTGGTCGAGGATCACACCAACCGCGAGCGCATCGCCAAGCTGTGCCGGTTTGCATCGACGCTGGAAACGGAAGCGCAGAAAGTCAGCTTCGTCGCATATATCGAGCGCATGCCGAAAGATCAGACGGCGATCTATTACCTCACCGCCGATACGCTGGCCGCGGCCAAGTCCAGCCCGCACCTCGAAGGTTTCCGAAAGCGCGGATTCGAGGTGCTGCTACTGACCGACCGCATCGACGAATGGGTCGTGACGCATGTTCACGAGTTCGAGGGCAAGAAGCTGGAAAGCGTGGCGCAGGCCAAGGTGGAACTGGGCGACAAGATCGAAACGGCGGAAAAGGCGCAGCAGGAGCAAGACTACAAAGACGTCGTCGCGCGTGTCGGCAAGGCGCTGGAAGCGAAGATTGAATCCGCGCGCCTGTCCGCACGACTCACGGAATCGCCGTCCTGCCTCGTCGCAGGCGACAACGCGATGAGCCGGCGCATGGAGAAAATGTTCCAGCAGGCCGGCCAGAAATTCCCGGGCTCGAAGCCGGTGCTGGAACTGAACGCGGAGCACCCGCTGGTACAGCGCCTCAAGGAAACCAACGACGGCGAAACCTTCGGCGATCTGGCTGAACTGCTTTACGGACAGGCGCTGCTGGCCGAAGGCGGGCAGCTCGATGATCCGGCGGCTTTCGTGAAGCGGCTCAACAAGCTGATCCTGGCGCAGTCGGCGGGCCGTATCCTGCTCAGTTAGGGATAACGCGAACAGCGGTGATGAAGGCGCGCTTCCAGTAGGGAATTTCGACCGAGGTGACGACGACCTGACTGCCACTCACGGGTGCATGGACCGCGCGGCCGTCACCGACGTAGAGAGCGACATGCAGGCCATCGCCAAGCCGGTAGAACAGCAGGTCGGCGGGTTTTGCATCCTTCAGCGGAATGCGCTCGCCGGCCTTTAACTGTTCCGCGGTCGTGCGCGGCAGCTTGATGCCGGCCTGCGCATAGCTGTATTGCACCAGCCCGCTGCAATCGAAACCGGCGGGAGTCGAGCCGCCGTACTGATAGGGTCGACCGATCTGCCCCAGCGCTTCGGTCACTATGACGTCTCGTGCGTGGGGGTTCGGAGTTCTCACGTTGCCGGCGCAGGCGGCGAGCAGCAGCGGGAACAGCAACGTCAGGATGCGCAAGGCGCTGCCGCATGTTCCCGCGTGCACGCGCCGCATCTGCTTACGCCGGCGGCGGTTGCGTCTTCACCATCGACGGACGCTGCGCGAATTCGTTCTGCCAGGCCGACAGCGCCTCGTGCTGTTTGCGCCATTCCAGGTAGGGCAGGCGGAAATCGAGGTAGGCAAGACCGACGGCAGTGGTGATCTCGACGATGCCGGGCATGTTCAGCGACAGCGCATCGAGTTCCAGTGTAAGCACATCGAGACTGCGCAGGATGATTTCACGCTGCCGGTCGAGAAAGGATGGATAGATGATGCTTTCGGGACGGCGTTTTTCCAGCTGGGTGGCGACCGCTGCATCCATGATGCCTTCGGCAACCTGTCCGCGCCGCAGGGTGGCCCAGCGTCTGGAGCCGCGCGGCAAGCTGACCAGGCTGTGGCTGCGGGTTTGCAGGTATTCGACAATCAGTTTGGAGTCGGGCAGCGCTTCGCCTTTCTCCGTTACCAGTGTCGGGATTTTCGACAGCGGATTGGCGGCCAGGAATTCCGGTGCCGGATTGAACGGATCGGTCATCACTTCTTCGATGAGATCGCCGAGGCCCAGCTCATCTGCGACGACGCGCACCTTGCGTGCAAACGGCGAGGTTGAGCTGCAGTAGAGTTTCATTTTCATTGTTGTGTTCCTCCATCCGCAAAAATAAAACGGGCCGCAGATTCTAACGCCTGCGGCCCGTCACACTGCATCTTGATTATTAACCGCTGAGCTTGTCCAGGTAACGCTCAGCGTCCAGCGCCGCCTGACAGCCGGTGCCGGCGCTGGTGACGGCTTGGCGGTAAACGTGATCCATGACATCGCCCGCGGCGAACACGCCGGGCACGCTGGTGGCGGTGGCATCACCTTCGAGTCCGCCCTTGACCTTCAGGTAGCCGCCGGCCATGTCGATCTGACCTTCAAAAATGCCGGTGTTGGGCGAGTGGCCGATGGCGACGAACACGCCCTTAAGCGCAATCTCGCGCGTCGCTCCGGTTTTCAGGTTCTTCACGCGCATGCCGGTGACGCCGGAAGCATCGCCGAGCACTTCGTCCAGCGTCGAATCCCAGACGATTTCGACCTTGCCTTCGGCAGTTTTTTTGAACAGCTTGTCGTGCAGGATTTTCTCACCCTTGAACTTGTCGCGGCGGTGCACGATGGTGACCTTGTTGGCGATATTGGCCAGATACAGCGCCTCCTCGACCGCGGTGTTGCCGCCGCCGATCACGGCCACATCCTGGCCTTTGTAGAAAAAGCCGTCGCAGGTGGCGCAGGCCGACACGCCCTTGCCGCGGAACGACTGCTCACTGGGAATGCCGAGATACTTGGCGCTGGCGCCGGTGGTGATGATCAGCGCGTCGCAGGTGTAGCTGCCCTGATCGCCCTTGAGCGTGAACGGACGATTCTTGAGATCGACGCTATGGATGTGATCGTAGATCAGCTCCGTATTGAAGCGTTCGGCGTGTTCTTTCATGCGCTCCATCAGTGCCGGGCCCATCAGGCCTTCGACATCGCCGGGCCAGTTATCCACTTCCGTGGTGGTGGTGAGCTGGCCGCCGACTTCCAGGCCAGTGATGAGCACGGGTTTGAGGTTGGCGCGCGCGGCATAGACCGAGGCGGTGTAGCCGGCAGGGCCGGAGCCGAGAATGACGAGGCGGTGATGGTTGCTCATGGGATAGATTTATTCGGGTATTGGGAAAGAGGGGCCGGGTGCCCGGCCCCGATGTGTTGCCGATTACAACGCAGGTTTACAGCGCCGCAGCGTGATTGGACAGGTAGTCTGCCACGCCTTCGGCGGTCGGCTTCATGCCGGCCTCGCCCTTCTTCCAGCCTGCCGGGCAGACTTCGCCGTGCTCTTCGGTGAACTGGAGCGCATCGACTAGGCGCAGCATCTCATCCACGTCACGGCCCAGCGGCAGGTTGTTGACCTGCTGGTGCTGCACCACGCCATTCTTGTCGATCAGGAAGCTTGCGCGGAATGCGACGCCGTCCGCATGTTCAATGCCATAGGCGCGTGTGATTTCGTGCTGCACGTCGGCCACCATGGGGAAACCGATCTCGCCGATACCGCCCTTGTTCACCGGCGTCTGGCGCCATGCAAAGTGGGTGAACTGTGAGTCGATCGACACGCCGAGCAGTTGCACGCCGCGATCCTCGAAAGCCTTGCGGCGGCGTTCGTGCGCGATGATCTCGGAGGGGCAGACGAAGGTGAAGTCCAGCGGCCAGAAGAACAGCACGATGTGCTTGCCGCGATAGTCGGAGAGTTTGATTTCCTTGAAGCTGCCGTCGCCCATGACAGCCTGGGCCTTGAAGTCGGGGGCGGCGCGATTGACCAGTACGCTCATTGCAATTTCCTTTATGGGTGAAGGTGAACCAGTCTTGTTTGACCGGGGAATCCGCAGCAGGTTTTGAAGTCTGCCGTTGAAAGTGAGGGTGCAGTGTAGGGAGGCAAGGTCAATATGTAAAAACAAATATTCTTATTTTTATAATAGGAATTGGCTATTTATTGCGCGAAATGTTTGCACGCGCAAGTCTGGCGGCGTAAACGCGGCACGAACAAGCGCGATTTCACCGTACAGTCAAAATTCGAGCGGGACTTTTTTCGGGCAAATGGCGCATTCAGGCAGAATGACGTTCTCGTCAGAGGGTCTTGTGATACGAGGAAATTCGGCATGAGCACTACTTTTGACCTTTGGGCAGCCAACTTGACACAAGCGATAAGTTCGCTAAAACGCCTGTGCGGGATCGTCTTGTGGGCACTCACGTTGCTCTGCGCGGGCTGTGGGAGTTCCGCAGCGCCGGGTCCGGCTACTGGCGCGAGTAACGCTTCAGGTACGACGGCATACGGCGCACCGGCAAACGGGGAGGCTCCCCCTCCGACCCTGCCGGCTCCCACCTACAGCCAGACTGTCACGCAGGAGATTCTCATTCCTATGGACGACGGCGTGAATATCGCCGCGACCATTACTTTCCCTTCGCTGGATGGCAAGACCCCGGCACCGGGGAAATTTCCAGTGGTTCTATCTATGACGCCGTATGGCCGCGACGAGGTCAGCAGTGTTCCGGATCAGCCGACTTTCGCCTTGCGTGGCATGATCGGCGCAGCAGCAGATGTGCGCGGCACCGGCGGCAGTGGCGGCAATCTCAACGACAATTATTTTTCGCCGCGCGAAGCAAGGGACAGTGCCGCCGTGATCGAGTATTTCGGCACGCAGCCCTATTCCAGCGGCAAGGTCGGCATGGCGGGCGGCTCCTATGTGGGCATCACCCAGTTGCTGGCGGCGGAACAGCAGCCACCGCACCTGAGCGTGATCACGCCCGAAGTCTCGTTATCGGATCTGTATCGCGACGGCTACACCCACGGCGGCATGCCGAACATATTCTTCGACGCGCAATACATCGGCGTGCAGGGCGGCCCCGGCATCGTCGGCATCAACAACGACCCGGCGCTGCTGCAGCAGACTGTGCTAGGCAAAATACAGCAGCTTACCGGCGTCCCCATCGCCTTCGACTATCTTGCGCGGCCCAACGATGACGTGTTCTATCAGGACCGCTCGCCGATTTATAACATCGGCAAGATCCAGGTTCCGGTGCTGGTGCTCGACGGCTGGCGCGATGGTTTTTCTCGCGGCGACCTTGAAAACTTCCACGCGCTCGCGCAGCGTCCGGGCGTGGAGACGCGCCTGTACATGACGCCTTGCACGCATAAAGGCTGTGGCGCGCCTTTTGCTCCGCTGACCAATCCACCGGGTCAGGACGACATCAACGCGGTCATCTTCGAGTTCCTCAGCAAATATCTTCTGGGAACGCCGACGCCGCAGCGCAGCACGGTGCGGGCCTACATGCAGCCGGCCAATAAATACCTTGAAGCGGATCAGTGGCCGCCGAGCCAGACGAAAATGCAGATGCTCTACCTCAAGAACAGCAGCCTCGTGCCCACGGTGCCTGCGGCCGGCAGCGAAAATTATTTCACCAACCCGGCGGCCGGTCTGAGCATGAGCTTTGACGAATACGGCACGATAGCCGCCAGCCCTTACATTCCCACCGATCAGCGCCTCGAAGACGGGCGGGGGCTGACCTACCGCACGGCTGCGCTACCCGGCAAGCTGACGCTGGCTGGTCCCATCATCCTGCACCTGCTCGCGTCCACCATGCCGGCCGTGCCGGTTCCAGCGGTTCCGCTCGACACCGACTGGATTGCCAAGCTCGCCGATGTCGGGCCGGATGGCAGCGAAACGCTCATCAGCAATGGCTATCTGCGCGCGTCCCACCGGCAACTCGATGCCGCACGCACGCAGCGCGACGGCGTGCCGTACCACACGCATGTCAACCCCACGCCCATCGTCGCCGGTCAGGCGTATGACTACGACATCGAGATATGGCCCACGGCCTACGAGCTGGCCGCCGGGCATCAGCTTCAGCTGCGCATCACCAGCTACGACGTACCGACGCATGCGCCGGCGACTATCCAATTCGACCGCAACAATCCTGCGGCCACGCAGATCACGCCTTTGCCGCCAGTAACCAACACCATCATGGAAGGGGGCGGCGATCCGAGTTTCATGCAGATACCGGTTTACGGCGGCTGAACGCTCTGATTGCGAACGATTGCAGTAATGCGGTGTGACGAATCCGACGGAGCTTCGTGCGATAATTGCGGCAGTCCATTTCGACGATTTCTGGCAATACCGCAATGAGTGAAAACCGTTCCCTGTTTGGCCGCCTGCTGCATGGCGCTTGGATGATCGTGACCAGCATTTACAAGCTGGTGACGATCTGCATTTTCCTGCTGGTGCTAGGGATGCTGTGGTTCTCCTTCCGCGGCGGCGTGCCGGTGAAAGTGGACAACAACGTCGCGCTGGTGATCGCGCCGACCGGCGCGCTGGTGGAGCAGATCGACCGCGCGCCGGGCCGGGCCTTCATCGAGGACATCGCCGGCAGCAAGCCTTCGCAGACCCTGCTGCGCGACCTCACCGACGCCCTGGACACGGGCGCGAAGGACAAGCGCATCAAGCTCGCCGTGCTCAAGCTGGACGGCATGACCGATTCCGGCATGGCACAGATCGAGGAACTGGGTGCGGCGGTGGACCGTTTCCGCAAATCCGGCAAGAAAGTCGTGGCCTACGCGCCCTCTTATGACCAGAATGACTATTTCGTCGCCGCCCACGCGGACGAAGTTGTGCTGGACCCGATGGGTATGGTCAACATCGAGGGCTTCAGCAGCTACAACAACTACTTCAAGGATGCGCTCGACAAGCTCGGCGTGCAGGTCAACGTGTTCCGCGTTGGCGAATACAAGTCCGCGGTGGAGCCATTCATCCGCAACGACATGTCCGATGACGCCAAGGCTGCCAATCGCAAGTGGCTCGGCGACCTGTGGCAGGACTATGGCCAGGGCATCGCCAAGGCGCGTGGGCTGCCAGCAGGCGCGACGGATGGTTACGTGGACAATTTCGCGGCGGGCATGCAGAAGGACCAGGGCGATGGCGCGGCGTATGCGAAACAGTCCGGGCTAGTCACGCAGGTGGAAACGCTGACGCAGTTCCGCAAACGCATCGGCGCGATTGTCGGCTTCGACAAGGACAACGGCAGCTTCCGCCAGATCAATTTCCGCGACTATCTGCGCGCTACCGATCGCGAGGACGGCGACAGCAAGCCCTCGCATGACCGCAAGGTCGCGCTGGTGGTGGTGCAGGGTGAGATCGTGGATGGTGACGGCCAGCCGGGGCAGGCGGGCGGCGACACCATCGCAGACCTGCTGGATCAGGCGCTACGCGACGACAGCGTGTCGGCTGTGCTGATGCGCGTGGATTCGCCCGGCGGCAGCGTGTGGGCTTCCGAGCGCATTCGCCGCGGCGTCGATAACCTGCGCGCGGATAACAAGCCGGTGGTCGTGTCGATGTCCTCGGTGGCGGCCAGCGGCGGCTACTGGGTATCGATGGACGCCGACCAGATTTGGGCGCATCCGGGCACCATCACCGGTTCCATCGGCATCTTCGGGCTGATTCCGACGATCGACAAGCCACTGGGGAAAATCGGCATCCACACCGACGGCGTCGGCACCACGCCGCTCGCCGGCGCGTTCCGCCTAGACCGGCCGCTGTCCGCCGCAGCGGGCAGCATCATCCAGGCACAGATCAACAAGGGCTACCAGGATTTCACCACCAGCGTCGCCAAGGCACGCAAGTTGACGGTGGCGCGCGTGAACGAGATCGCGCGCGGCCGCGTCTGGAGCGGAGCGGATGCCAAACAGCTTGGGCTGGTGGATCATTTCGGCGGCCTGCAGGACGCGGCGGACGCCGCCGCCAAGCTCGCGGGCATCGCACCGGGCAACTATGACCTGGAAGAACTGTTCCCGCCGCACGACTACACCAACCAGTTGTTCTCGCTTTTCTCCAGTCATATTCAGTTGAACCTGGTTCCGGGGCTGCCGGCGCTGGCGCGGCGCGTGCTCGCGCAGACCGATATCGGCCGCGATCTGATCTGGCTCAATGACCCGCAAGGCATTTACGCGCAGTGCTTCTGCACGGTCAGCAGCGGCGGGAGAACAGGGCTGCGCTGATGCCTTTTGTCGAGACCGAAGCGGCGCGTTTCTATTACGAGGAGACGGGTGAGGGCACGCCGCTGGTTTTTCTGCACGGTCTCGGCGCGTCGATCCAGGATTGGGAATGCCAGTTGCCGGTGTTCTCGCGCAGCTTCCGCTGTATCACCGTCGATCTGCGCGGTTACGGCCGCAGCGGGCGCGGAACGGGGCCGCTGTCGGTGGAGCGTTTTGCTGCGGACGTGTGGTCCGTGCTGGGAAAACTCGACGCCGCGCGCTACTGCCTGGTCGGGCATTCGATGGGCGGCGCGGTGGCCTTGCAGCTGGCGCTGGACCATCCGCAGGCGCTGATCAAGCTGGTCATTGCCAACAGCGTACCGACCTTCAAGCCGGAGAATCTGCGTCAGCATTTCGAGATCTGGTATCGCCTGATCGTGATGAGCCTGATGGGGCCGGTGCGGCTGGCGCGCATCGGTGCGCAGCGCATGTTTCCTGACCCGGATCAGGTCGAGTTACGCGAGAAAAACGCCGCACGCGGCGCCCGTAACAGCGGCAAGGTTTATATCGAATCCCTGCGCGCGCTGACGCGTTGGTCGGTGCTCGACCGCCTCGGCGAATTGAAGCAGCCGGTGCTGATCCTCGCTGCAGAGCACGACTATTTCACCCACGACGAAATGCTGCTGTTCGCGCACAGCCTGCCGAAGGGACGCTTTCACATATTCCCCGGCACGCATCACGGCCTGCCGATGGAAGCGGCCGATGCGTTCAACAAGGTCGTACTGAAATTTCTGGACCGCGCATGAGCCGGGCGCCAGTTGGCGTGTTCGATTCGGGCGTCGGCGGCATTTCCGTGTTGCGCGAAATCCGGCGCGTGCTGCCCGGAGAAAATCTCATCTATTACGCTGACAGCGGCCATTGCCCCTACGGCGGCAAGCCGCGCAAGGAGATCGTCGCGCGCGCGGTGGCGATCACCGAATTCCTGCTCGCGCGCGAAGCGAAAATGATCGTCGTCGCCTGCAACACCGCGACCATCGCCGCGGTCGAGCATCTGCGCGAGACCTATCCGATGCCCTTTGTCGGCATGGAGCCGGCGGTAAAGCCCGCGGTATCGCAGACGCGCAGCGGCGTGGTCGGCGTGCTCGCCACCGGCGCGGCTCTGGGCGGCGAAAAATTCCACAAGCTGGTCGCGCAGCATGCGCAGGGCGTGCGTGTCATCACGCAGCCTTGCCCCGGACTGGTGGAAAGGGTCGAGGCGGGCGATCTCGAAGGCGAGCAGACCCGCGCGCTGGTGCGCCAATACTGCGAGCCGCTGCTGACGCAGGGCGCGGACACTCTGGTGCTCGGCTGCACGCACTATCCGTTTCTGCGCCCGCTGATTGCGGAAGTCGCGGGGCCGAATGTGCATCTGCTCGATACCGGTCCCGCGGTCGCGCGTCAGGCGCGGCGTGTGCTGGAGCGCGAGGGGCTGGTCAACGAAGCGGGCGCGGGCGGTACCGAGTGGCACTCCAGCGGCGATGTCGCGCAGTTCGAGCGCTTGCACCACTTGCTGATGACGATTGAATAGCGGCGAAGCTGGTCACCCGCTCTTGTCTGTAGGAGCCAGATGATTGTTTAAATATGCAGTATATATTTTAAATTATTAAATACAATATAACGATCAATGCCACGATAAGTACGAGAGCGGGTGCTCGGAATCGTGCGGAAATTTATTCGGTGGCGTCAGCCATCCGACATGAAAAGGGGGCGTCGCCGTCATGAGATTCAAGAAAATCATGCTGCTCGCGGGACTCGCATTCCCGGTCATTGCGGTGGCGTTCATGAATCTGTTTAGTGGGTTTACGGTGGAGCGAGAAGTGATCCTCACTCCAGAGGAGTTCAACCGACCAGGCGCACTATTGCGGGCGTCTGACGGAGGTTATTTCGTTCTTGGAGAATTTCCGGAACTTTGGCTCGTTAAAACTGATGCGGACGGCAAGTTGTTATGGAAGTACCGAGAGCCGCCGGTAGAAAATATCGGAACAATACTTACCTCCGCCAGACCGGCAGCCGATGGTGGTGCTCTGCTGTGTGGAACTAGGCGCAAGATCGGACCCGTGGGCGGGCTTGTAATCCGTCTAGACAAGAACGGCCATGAGGTCAGCCGAATCGATCCCTATATCCAACACCCAGAACAGGTTGAAAATTTCATCGGCACAACGACGTGCTCTCGCTGGGGTGATGGCTTCATGGTTAGCGGTTCGGCCCGTATCACTGTGCCGTTGCCGGACTTAAAGGCTTATCCGAACTATTTATCGATGCTGTACGCACCACACGTTGATGGAAATACTGTGACATTCACTACGGCTTCGCTGCTTAGGTTGCGCAGTGACGGTTCGGTGCTCTGGCAGAAGACGAAAGATTGGAGGGATGGAAGGTGGGGGCTTTTTGATAACCCACGTTCTCTGCCTAACGGTGACATGGTGTTCTTTGGAGTTGGGGGAGACTTCGCAAATCTTGGAGATACTCACTTCGTGGAACACTTCCGCATCACGCAGGTCGACGGTGACGGAAACATTCTAGTGGTGGCTAAGTTTCCTACCAGTGAGCTTGATGCAGCCTGCAGCTGGATTTCCCATACGGAGCCGAGTGATCGTTTGCGATTTGTATGCAACCCCCAAGGGGAACGGTTGATTTTAGAACTCGGCCCTGATTTTCGGATTATGAGCAAAACGGAAATTGTTTTGCCGGATGGTATGGGAGCGGCCCGCACTTACTCTATGCCGGATGGGTCTTTAATTGTCTCCGGTAATACCCAAGGGACTATCCAGCGCTTCATTCCTACTTTGGTCGAAATCGGGCCAGATGGATCGCTAAAGGCCAAGCACGAGTTTTTGGGCATGGGTGAGGAACGAATAACAGACGTTATGCCAACCGACAGGCCCGGTGAATTTGTGACGATCCGCCCAATCTCGCACGGCGAGAACAAAGTTACAGCAATAACGTTCCTGCGGCTTAATTAAGTAAGGGTTGCAGTGTGTTTGTGCGCTTCAAGCAAAGCGCATGGACAAATCCACCGCGCGCAGGTGCTTGGTGATGCCGCCTATGGAAATGCGATCCACGCCGCATCCCGCGATGTCGCGTACGTTATCGAGAGTGGTGCCGCCGGAGTATTCGATTACCGTCTTGCCGCCGTTGGCGCGATGTTTGCGCGTGAGCGCAACAGCTTCGCGCAGTTCGGGCAGGGCGAAGTCGTCCACCAGCAGCAGGTCCACACCGGCGGCGAGAGCGGCGCGCGCTTCGTCAAGGTTTTCCACCTCGGTCATCAGTGGCACGCCCGCGTTGAGCGCGCGCGCGTTGGCGATGGCCTGGCGG
>JBOICL010000241.1:0-2874 GCA_050740055.1 Stenotrophobium sp. | reverse complement strand
CCACAGGATGTCGAAATCTACGAAGCGCCGCTCAAGCCGCTACCGCGCTTTCTTCTGAAGGCACTGTGGCTGACACTGCAACAGGCACGGCAGTGGCATCCAGATGTCGTGTTGGCCGGTAGCGGCCTGACTGCTCCGTTGGCTTGGCTTGCTGCGCGTGTCTGCGGCGCAAAAGTTGTGACATATGTTCATGGCCTGGATATCAGTGTCCCTCATCAGGTCTATCGCCGCTTATGGTTGCCAGCGCTGCGGCGTATGGACCGTGTCATAGCCAACAGCAGCGCTACTGCCGAACTCGCTAGATGCGCCGGTATTGATCCATTGCGCATCGGCATTGTCCACCCCGGTGTGACCCTTCCTCAGAACGAATATGACCCCGAGGCAGCAGCACGCTTTCGTACAGAGCATGGTTTTGGCGGCAGGCTACTACTGCTGTCCGTGGGGCGGCTCACCCGGCGCAAGGGCTTGCGTGAATTCGTGACTGATGTTTTGCCGCGTGTCATTGCACATCACCCCGATGTGCTGCTACTGGTCGTAGGCGACGCTGCTACAAATGCACTGTATTCCGAAGCGCAGACACCGCAGCTTATCCAAGCCGTCGCAAATGATGCGGGGGTAGGGGAGCACATTCGGTTTCTTGGAAAGCTCTCCGAAACTGATCTGCTGGCCGCGTATCAGGCCGCAGACATTCATGTGTTCCCTGTGCAGCATGTTCCCGGTGATCCTGAGGGCTTCGGCATGGTCGCCGTCGAAGCCGCTGCTCATGGCCTACCTACGGTGGCCATTGCCACCGGTGGTGTGGTGGACGCGGTGGCAGACCGAAGATCGGGCCGATTGATTGCTCCCGGTGATTCGATAGCGTTGGCAGACGCAATTGCCGAGACGCTGTCCACTCGTAATGCGATGCGTGAATCATGCATTAAATTTGCGCAGGCTTTTGCATGGCCGCGCTTTGGCGAAGCAATGATCGGGCAACTCGACACTATCGCGCGAGTGAAAACGCAATGAGCGTCCTAATCATCGACAAATCTATACGCAGCCTGCTGAGTGCAACGTATGGCTGAACCGCGTTTGCCCCATGCTGTCCTCGATCTGGCATCCCGCCGCTTCAAGGCCATCAAAGTTGAGCGGCTGCTCGCCCTTGCCAGTCGTTCACAGCCTCTACGCATGCTCGAAGTTGGCACCGGCTCAGGCGGCATCGCGCATTACTTCGGTACGCATCCGCAGTTGCGCTGTGTAGTTGATGCTGTGGATGTGCACGACAATCGACTGGTCACGGATGGCTATCGATTTCAGCAGGTTCAAGGTACGCACCTGCCATTTGCTGATGGATCTTTCGATGTAGTGCTGACCAACCACGTCATCGAGCATGTCGGTGATGAGCGGGCACAACGCGCGCACCTCGCCGAGCTGCACCGGGTTCTTCGCCCCGATGGCGTTGGCTATCTGGCCGTGCCCAACCGCTGGATGCTGGTGGAGCCGCACTATCACTTAGCCTTTCTGAGCTGGCTGCCACACGCATGGCGCACACCCTATCTGCGCGCGATGGGTAAGGGGGAGTTCTACGATTGCGAGCCGTTGCAGATGAGACAACTTGAGCGTTTGTTGAAGGGTGTCGGCTTCAGCTACTGTAACTTGTGTGTCGATGCACTACGTGCCACATTTGAGGTCGAGTGCCCGCTATCGACTTCCGCTAGCATATTGCGTCGCATTCCAGATAACGTGCTCATTCCACTGCGCCGCATCATTCCAACATTGATATATCGGTTTTGGATGTGATCAGGGAGTACGGAAAATCGGACGCCCTGCGCATCTGGCTTCCTGTGGTTCGCGCGGGTAGTGGTTCTGATGTATTTGCCATGCGTCTTGCCAAGGCTTTGCAGCGGTATGGGCACATGCCTCTGCTGCAATGGTTCGATCATAGGTACGAGTTGATGCCTTGGCGCCTGAGATCGGTTGTGGCGCCGCCGGACATAGATATTGTGCATACTGGCAGTTGGCAAGGGTTTGCGTTCAAACGTGCAGGCATCCCTCTAATTGTGACCGAACATCAGTACATCGCTCACCCAGCTTTTGCGCCATATCGCGGTACGCTGCAGGCGATATATCACCGACTCTTTGCGGAACGATGCGCCAAGCTCTCTTACGCAGCTGCAGATGCTGTGGTCGCAGTCAGTGAATACTGCGCAACTGCCATGCGGGCAGGGGTGAACAGGCCTGTTCGGGTCATCCATAACTGGGTCGATACTAAGAGCTTTGCACCGTCCGTGATTGCCGAAGATTACCGTGGTTCCACACGGCCTTTCAGGCTGCTCTTTGTCGGCAACCCTTCCCGCTGGAAGGGTGCTGATCTGCTTCCGGCAATCGCAGATTCGCTGGGTCCGAATTTTGAGATTTTTTGCCTTGGCGGTTTGCGAGGCGGTTTCAATGCCACCCAATTACCAAGCAACATGAAATTGCTTCAATCCAGGCAACCCGAACAAATGCCTGAGGTCTACCGATCGGTGGATGCCGCACTCGTTCCCACACGATATGAGGCTTTTGGCTACGTGGCGTTGGAAGCCATGGCCTGCGCCCTGCCGGTGGTGGGATTCAACAGTTCAGGGACGGCTGAAGTATGCGCGCATGGCGAAACGGCATTACTTGCGCCTGTTGATAACGTGCGCCAACTTGTCGCCTATATCCGGCAGCTGGCGGATGACCGGACTCTGCTCATGAGGCTGGGGGTGGCCGGACGTCACCGTGCCGTTGAATGCTTCAGTGAAGAGAAGGCGATTGCAGCTTATATAGACATCTACCGCATGGAAATGCGTGGCTAAGCATCTGGATCATCCGTCACATATCAATGCAAGTAACCTGCGATAAGGCAAATAC
>JBOICL010000240.1:0-9173 GCA_050740055.1 Stenotrophobium sp. | reverse complement strand
CCCTGCGGCATCGCGCCGCCGCGCCAGACTTTCCACGCCGGCGGAATTTCGAGGATGAAGGTCGCCAGCACGCCCAGCAGAGTCAGCCCCAGTGCGATGTAGCTGGCCAGCATTCCCTTGGGCAGTGCCAGGACCAGCACGGCCACCACCACGAAACTTGCGATGAAGCCGCCCGCCGACATCGCCAGAAACTGCTCGCGGCTGTTGCGGCCGGTATCGAAGCGGAACAGGAAGGCGGAAGACAACGCGCCGGGCGGCAGATGCACGACGCTACCACTGGCCCACGCGCCGGTGAGATGGCCCCATTCGTGCAGCAGGTAACCCATCAGCACGGTCATCAGTCCGGTGAGGACGCCGAGCAACTTCGGCCATGCGCCACCTGCCGCGCCGAATTGCAGAGTGCAGGCCCACAGCGCCGCCGTCGCAGCCATTAAAAGACTATCGCGGATGATGAGTGCTCGAAGGTGATTATGTTTCATGGAAATTCCTGCGCAACTTAGCGCCTGGGCGGCAGTGGAAAAATCGCCGAGACCCTGCGCATGTGCTCAGCATAGGCGGGGCGCCTTTCGAGGCTGCGCTTGTCCATGAACGGGATGCTGGCGAATGCGAACATCGCGGTCATCATCAGCGCGCCGGGAATCAGCCAACACCACTGCGACGGCGCCGCCGCCAGTCCGAACAGCATCAGTCCCCACCAAAAGCTCAGCTCGCCAAAGTAGTTGGGATGGCGCGACCATGCCCACAGGCCGGTATCGATGAACGTGCCCGGTTTACGTTGCGCGATGAAGGCGTGCAGCTGGAGATCGGCAATGGTTTCGATGGCGATGGCGCCCAGCGTGACCGCGAACGCCAGCGCATCCAGCGCGTTCAGCGGCGTCTGCCCGCGCGTCATCACGGCGTAAACCGGCAGGCAGCCCAGGAACACTTGCATCGTGGGTAGTAGGTGGATGGCTATCAGGTCCGCCAGCGTGCTGTACTTCCCCGCGCGGGCGCGGACGAGCGGGTAGCGCCAGTCCTCGTGGCGCAGTCCGCCCCAGAACGTGGCCCAGTTCGCCGTCAGACGGATTGCCCACAGCCACACCAGCGTCATCACCGCCAGCACACGCAGATCACCGATGTGCGCGTGATTGACGTATAGCCAGTACACCGCGAGCAGCGGCGGAATCACGCTCCAGTAGGCGTCGTAGAAACTGGAATTCCGGTAGCGTAGGCTGAACGCAAAAATCACCAGCGTGGCCACCACGTCAGCGGCGAACGCATCCCAGGGTTGCGCAAGCGGCACGCCGAGCAGCACGGCTATAGCCGCAGCGATGCAGGCCGCGTAAGCCAGCACGACGACTGCGTAATCGTATTTTGGGGCCACTCTGCCGACTCTCCGCATTCCAATGGGGCGATAAAGCCCCGTCACTATGCCGCGATGATGCAGGGACGGCCTACCCAAAGAGGGTGAGATGGCATTCGCAAAAAATGAAGCTGTAAAGCGTTTGCGCAGTAGCGGGAACGCTGCGGCCCCTGACAGCATCTAATGCGTCATGGGCCAAGTCTTGAATAACGGGGGAGGAACATGCATCCGGTATCCGTGAAGGTGGCAACCCGTGATTTATCCGATGCTGAACTCGCCCGGCAGATCGTCGCCGGGGACCGGGACGCCTTGACCCTGCTGATGCGGCGAAACAATCAGCCGCTTTACCGCACGGCGCGCAGCATCCTGAAAGACGATGCGGAAGCCGAGGATGCGGTTCAGGAGGCATACATCCATGCCTACCGGGCGATGGACAAGTTTCGCGACGATGCAAAGCTGTCGACCTGGCTGGTGCGCATCGTGGTCAACGAAGCGCTTGGACGATTGCGCAAGCGTAGCCGGCGCGCCGAGGTCATCCAGTTGGATGACAACACGTTGCAGGGCATCTGCGCCGGAGAACTGAACATGAGCGAATCTACTCCCGAACAACCCGAACGCTCTGCCTTGCGCGCGGAAACACGCCGCCTGCTTGAAGCCAAGATCGATCAGTTGCCGGATGCATTCCGCACGGTGTTCGTACTGCGCGCGCTTGAGGAAATGACTGTCGATGAAGCGGCGGTGTGCCTCGGCATTCCGGCGGCGACCGTGCGCACGCGCTATTTCCGGGCCAAGGGCCTGCTGCGCGAGGCGCTGGCGCGAGAGATCGACTTCAGCCTGGAAGACGCTTTTTCATTTGCCGGCGAGCGCTGTGATCGTATCGTCGCCGGTGTGTTGGACCGTTTGCAAGGTATGCAGGCACGCAATGCCTGATTGTTCGCTGTATCCCGTTCTATCCTTACTTAAATAATGGAGAACTACGATGGCCTATCTGAGTTTATCGAATGAACCCGCTGCGGAAGAATCACGCCGTTCGTTCCTCAAAAAATCCGGTCTGGTGCTTTCCGGCACAGCGATCGCGTTACTCGCAGGTCAGGATGCCCTGGCCAAAAGCGGCAGCAAATCCGGCGAGGCCGATTTGAGCGTCCTCAACTCGGCGCTCGGAGCTGAATATGAAGCGATCGCGGCCTACCAGGTCGGCGCCGAGAGCGGCCTGTTGCAGAAGCCGGTGCTGGATCTGGCGGTGATGTTCCAGGGTCAGCACAAGGAGCACGCGGAGCTACTCTCCAAAACCGTCACCAAGCTGGGTGGCAAAGCCGTGGAAGCGAAGGACAAGTACCACTTCCCGACCGACACCCTTAAGAACCAGAACGATGTGCTGCGCTTCGCCGCAGGTCTTGAACAGGGTGCGGTGAGTGCTTATCTGGGGGCAGTGCCCTTGTTCCATAACCGTGATCTTGCCAAGGCCGCCGCGAGCATCCTCGGCGACGAGGCGATGCACCTGGCCATACTGCGCAATGCACTGGGCGAAACGCCGGTTCCTTCGGCGTTCATGTCCTGAGCGTGATCCGTTTTGCGTTCATGCTGATGGGTGCCGCGCTTGCCTTCATGGCGAGCGCGGCGCCACCGGTCACGAAGGATGCGCCGCTGCACGGCGATGCGAAGAACGGTGAAGTGATTTACGCCCGCTGCGGTGCATGCCATTCGCTCACTTATGACCGCACTGGTCCCAGGCACTGCGGCCTGTTCGGCCGCCGCGCGGGCAGCGTGAAAGGGTTCACCTATTCTGCAGCGATGAAGAATTCCGGAGTCGTGTGGAATGCAAAAACGCTGGATCGTTTTCTCGCTGATCCAATGAAAGCGATGCCCGGAACAGCGATGGGCTATGCCGGCATCAAGGACCCGCAAGAGCGCGCAGACCTGATTGCCTACCTCAAGCAGGCCGGCGAATCGCCGCAGTGCAAGAAGTTGCCGCGCTGAAGCCGCGAGACCGGCACTGGCGACTCATAGCTTAAAACCCGGTGTAAGCAGTCCCTGATCGGTCAGCGATTTCACCGCTTCTCTGTCATGGCCTGGCAACTTGATCAGCACCACGTCCGGCGCTATCTCGGTCATGCGTCCGTAGCTCAGCGGCGTGCAGTTTTTCAGCAGTTCCAGCGGGACCCCGGAGCGCGCGATGGCGAAGCCGAAAACAGCGATGGTTCTTAGCGGTGGCGGCAGCCTGGGCGCAGTGCAGGTCGGAATGCTGCAGGCGCTCAGTCGCACGAATGTGGTGGTGGACATGGTGGTGGGGGCTTCGGTAGGTGCGCTGAACGGCGCGTTTTTCGCCGACGACCCCACGCCCGCGGGCGCCGACCGGCTGGCCGAGGTATGGCGCGGCCTGCGCCGCCGCGACGTGTTTCCACTGACATTGTGGGCGGGCTTGATGGCGCTGCTGTTTGGCCGTGACCACCTGGTCGAGGCCTCGCGGTTGCGCACGATCGTGCGGCATTCACTGCGCATCAATCGGATCGAACAGGCGCAGCTGCCGCTGCACGTGGTGACCACGGACGTGCTGAGCGGCGAGGCAGTATTGCTCTCAAGCGGCGAAGTAGAGACGGCGCTCCTGGCAAGCACGGCGATCCCGGTGGTGTTTCCGCACGTGGAACTGGACGGCCGTTGCCTCGTCGATGGCGGAGTCAGCAACAACACACCCATTGCCAGCGCGATCGCGCTGGGCGCAGAGCGCATCCTGGTGCTGCCCACCGGCATGAGCTGCGCGCTGCGCGAGCCGCCGCGCAACATGGCGGCGCTTGCGCTGCACGTGATGGACCTGCAGAACATGCGCCAGCTCGAGCGCGACGTAGCGCATTACGCGGCGGACGCCAGCATCGTCATCGTGCCGCCGCTATGCCCGCTCGTGTCGGTGTTTGATTTCTCGCAAACGGGCGCGCTGATTGAGCGCGCCGCGACCCAGACCCGTAACTGGCTGGACGCGGGCGGACTGGAGAGCAGCGACCCACTGCACGTGCCACTGGCGCATCACGACCAATGTGTCACGGCATCACATGGAGCGTGCCACGTTGCCGCTTGACCAATTCATGGCGCAGCGGTTCGCCGCCGCGTCGTCAACCCGGTTCGCCGCCCGGCGTGCCGGCTTTTACCACCAGGGAGACTGAAATGTTCAACGTCGCTTTAATCGTATTTGCCATCGCCGCCATTGGCGGTCTCGTGCTCGCCGCCCATGTATTGCGCGACAGGTTCGCGCCGTGGGCCTTGTCGCTGCTGCATGCGCTGCTGGGCGCCTCGGGCCTCGTGCTGTTGATCGTGTTGCTGCTGCAGGGTGCGGCGCCGCAGCGTGTGCTCGCCGGATTCGTGCTGATGCTGGTGGCGGCGCTGGGCGGTTTCTTCCTCGCCTCGTTCCACCTGCGCAAGCGCTTGCCGCCCAAGGCGGTGGTGCTGGTGCACGCGAGCATCGCCGTGATCGGCTTCCTCACCCTGCTCAGCGTGCTGATGTAATCGCCATGCGCCATCCTCTGCATCCCGCGCTGGTGCACTTCCCGGTGGCGTGCTGGTCGCTCGCCGTACTGGCCGACTTCGCCAGTCTGCATTTTGGCGAAGCGGCCTGGTCATGGTCGGGTGGTCTGCTGGCGATCGGTTGCGTGATGGCGGTGGTGGCCATGCTGGCCGGCATGGTGGAGCTAGTGCGGGTACCCGAAGGCGCCGCGCTGCGTGACGCCTGGTGGCACATGGGCTTGATGCTCGCAGCACTGACCCTGTTCGCCGCCCGCCTGTTGTTGCGGCTGGATCACTTGAAGCCGCTGGCGCCTGACGCCGTATCGCTGCTGTTCGACGCGGGTGGCTTCCTCACTCTCGCGGCGGGCGGCTGGTTCGGCGGCCGGCTGGTCTATGGTCATGGCATCGGACGCAATTGATTGAAGGATTATCCGATCCCGGCGAGAAATAGTGACCACAGTACCAACCAAGGTCCGTGCGCGTCAGGACACGGACCTCGACCCACCCACACAGAGAAACTTTGCATGCTTTCCAACATCACAACCCCTGCCTTCCACGAGGAGAACACCGCCGCCGGGAGGCCCGTCACGGAGCGTATCCGCCAGCGCCTGATCGAAGCGGGGCACCGCTATCACGCGAACGACAACATCGCGGCCTTCCTTCGCGCGGGTGAACTTGACGAACTCCGCGGCGAGGTCGAGGCACGGATGCGCGAGGTGCTGGATGCGCTGGTGATTGATACGGCGAGCGACCATAACACCGCGGGCACCGCGCGGCGCGTGGCAAAAATGTACGTTGATGAGGTGTTCCGCGGCCGCTACGAAGCTCCCCCCACGGTAACGAGTTTCCCGAATGTTTCGCAATTGAGCGAGCTGATCATCGTCGGCCCGATCAGCGTGCGCAGTGCCTGCTCGCATCACCTCTGCCCGATCGTGGGCAAAGTCTGGGTAGGAATCCTGCCGAACGCCAGCTCGGATCTTGTCGGCCTGTCGAAATACACGCGTCTGTGCAACTGGATCATGCGCCGGCCGCAAATCCAGGAGGAGGCGGTGGTGATGCTGGCCGATGAGCTTGAGCGCCGGATACGCCCCGATGGGCTGACGGTCGTCATGGAGGCTGACCATTTCTGCGTGCACTGGCGCGGCGTGGAAGACGATCAGTCAAGGATGACCAACTCCGTCATGCGCGGGGCGTTTCTGGACGATTCGAACCTTCGGCGCGAGTTCCTTGCTCTTGTAAACCGAGGCAACCGCTGATTGGCGGTGCGGATTGCGCGGCGATGGAATTTCCGCAACTTGCGCCGACAGCGAACCACACATTCGGAAGCGCGGCAGCAATGACAGCTCCCCATTCCCCAATCCAGGCAGCGCTCGCCGACACGCCCAATCGGAGGTCCGGTCGAGAGACCGGCACTGGCGACTCATAGCTTGAAGTGCTGTGTCAGCAGCCCTTGATCGCTTAGCGCCTTTACGACTTCGCCGTCATGGCCCGGCACCAGATGAACGGAGGGATCGGTTTGCATCAGTGCATGCAGGGCCTTGAACTCGCCCAGCACCTGCTGACGGTTTTCGCCGATGATCAGGGTCATGAACAGCGGGCGCTCACGCACCAGTTCGATGCTGCGCATGTGCCAGGCCACATCGCCGAGGAATAGCAATTCGCGGCCATCCGCGCGCTGCACGTAGACCATCTGGCTGCCCGGCGTGTGGCCCGGCGCCTTGATCAGCACCACGCCCGGCGCAATCACGAGCATCTTGGCGTAGTGGATCGGCTGGTAGTTCTTCATCACGCCCGCCGGCCACACAGCGGGTTTCATGCCTTCAGGGTTTGCGAACTGCTCGGCGGTCAGCCGCACGGCCGGCAGTAGAGCGGCCAGATGCGGGTGCGCGGCGAGGCCGCCGATGTGGTCCATATGCTCGTGGGTGACGACGATCTGCGAGGCCTTGTCCATCACCTCGTCCATGCGCTGATAAGCGGCATCATCATAGGCCCGCACCATGAAATCCGGCCCCGCCATGCTGCGGGGCATCGCGGTATCGACGATCAGGGTCTGGTCCGGAAACACCAGCTGGTAGGAATACACCGGCAGCAGCGTCCAGCGCCAGGGATCGCCCGCCGCCACCATCGCCTCGGCGAAGCGGAAGTTCATGATCCTCTCGTAGCGAATTTCGGAGGACTTGTCGCCGGGGATCGAATTCGCCAGCGCGCGCACCTTGGCGATGTCGATGGAATAGTCCGCGCCTTCGCTAGGGCTGTTCAGCACCAGTTCGTAGTAAGCCGGCACCAGCAGCGCCGCGAGGATGATCACCGTCCACAGGAACCGCTTTTGCCATTTCGCCACGTGAGTTCTTCCTTGAAACCGATAAGTGCAGTGCCGCGGATTCTGCCTGATTGTACCGCGTCAGTGTTTGCCGCTGCGATCGGCCAGAACCGGCGCGATCCAGTCTTCCTGTAATGCCTTCATCGGATGGCGTGCGGTGACCTGGCCCATGAACGGCGGCCAGATGCTGTAGCCCAGCAGGTCCTGCACGCGCGGCGACATCTCGCGCGCGAGCTGCGGCGGCACGCCGAGGAAGTAATTCTCCTGCGTGCGTGCCCAGGGTTCGCAATATTGATTGGAAAACGCCAGCCGTGGTGCGTTGCTGACATTGGCGCCACCACGATGCAGCAGCGTGCCCATGAACACCACGCAGGCGCCGGCCGGCATGCGCAGCGGCACCAGTTTGCGCACCAGCGCCTGATGCCTGGGCGCGTCGGCGTCCACGCCGTCATAGATGCCGGCGATCTGCGCATCGCTCCAGGCGTGGCTGCCCGGCAGGATTTCGGTGCCGCCGTTCTCGGCGGTGAAGGCATCGACTGCGACGATGGTGGAAATGCTGATCGCCGGCCGCGGCCGCGGAATGCGGTAGAACTGGTCGTCATAGTGAAGCGGCTGAGGCGTCTCGCCGGGATGGATGCAGATCGCCTGGCTCGCCGTGAGCAGATAGCCCGGCTGCAGAAAGCGGTCGAGCAGCGCCAGCACGCGCGCGTCTTCGCTTAGCCGCTCGAAGATTTTGCCGCGCGCCACCAGCGTGTAGACGCGCTCGGTCTTGTAGCCCTCGAAATTGTTGCGGCCCGCATGCTGTTCCAGGTAAGGCGCAAGACCCTCGCGCACCGCGCGCAGATCGGCGGGCGTGAGGAAATCCTCGATGATGGTGTAGCCGCCGGTCAGCATGCGCTGTGCGTGCGTGGCTGCATCGAATGCGAGAGGGGCGTCGTCCATGGGCGCTTAGTCCGGTTTGGAAACTTGCCGGGTCACAACACATCTGCCAAGGCGCGCAGCAGTTTCGCTCCATCGCCGTGCCACGCGCTGCCGTGCATGCAGGCCAGCGTCTGCGGCTGAGCAGCTGCGAGTTTCTCCAGCAAAGTGCGCGTATTGCCGGCGTGCGCAAAGTAATCCATGGCGCGGCGAAACGCCTCGCTCGGCCCGAAGATGTCCGATTCGGTGATGGGCGGATGCACGGCGCCGGGCTGCGAGAACAGGTCGCCACAGAGCAGGGTGCGGGTTTTTTCTTCCATCAGGTAGCCGCATTCCCAACCGTGAGGCAGGTGCGGCGCGTCGAACCATCGCACCGAATGCTTGCCCAGCGAAAGCTGTTGTCCATCACCCAGCGCGCGGGCCGGCCGGTCAGCCAGATCGTTGACCGAGACCATCGCCGCGATCTGTCCGCACAGAGGCGAGGATCGCGGTGCGGCGTCGAGCCATTCATTCAGCGAGCCGCACTCGTCCGCTTCGACATGCGAGAAAGCGATGTAGCGCAGGCACTCCACCGGCAGCACGCTCGCGACCGCTTCGCGCACCAGTGGAAACATCTTGCGCGGCCCGGTGTGAAAGATCATGGGCTAGTCATCGACGATCAGGTACTGGTTGAAGGAAAATCCTCCGGGGCCGCCGGGAATCTCCACCGGCGTGTTGATGCGGTAAATCCCGTCCGCAATTTCGTGGACGTTGGTTCCGGACTGTTGATTGGTGACGGTCATGATTTCACTCGCTGAATAGAGACGGCAGGTTAACGCCATTGTCAGGTAATGGGTTCTGAAAACGGCATAATCCGTAAAGTCCGACAGGCTTGTCAGTTTTTCGGAAGCTGGCGGGCAGAGCCTTGAATCCAAGGATACCGCGGATTTTCAGCCGTTAGAAAATGAGGAGAACCGAGTGACCATCCGCTTGCAGCCGCAGCTGACTGTAAATACCGAACTCACCTTGCGCGGCATCATCCTCGGCGCGGTGATTACCCTCGTCTTCACCGCAGCCAACGTCTATTTCGGACTCAAGGCCGGCCTGACTTTCGCCTCCTCG
>JBOICL010000239.1:0-3350 GCA_050740055.1 Stenotrophobium sp. | reverse complement strand
TGTGGAATCTCGGCGGCGTGGTCGGCGTGTTCCTTGCGCTCGACATGTTCCTGTTTTTCTTCCTGTGGGAAATGATGCTGGTGCCGATGTACTTCCTGATCGCGCTGTGGGGCCACAACACCCCCGGCGGCAAGGGGCGCATCTACGCGGCGATGAAGTTCTTCATCTTCACGCAGGCATCGGGGCTGGTGATGCTGATCGCGATCCTGGGGCTGGTGGTCGCCAACTACCACAACACCGGCGTGATGACCTTCGACTACAACGACCTGCTCAAAGCACACCTGTCGCCGCAGGTTTCGTACCTGCTCATGCTCGGCTTCTTCGTCGCCTTCGCGGTGAAGATGCCGGTGTTCCCTTTCCACACCTGGCTGCCGGATGCGCATTCGCAGGCGCCGACGGCGGGCTCGGTCGATCTGGCCGGCATCCTGCTCAAGACCGCGGCCTACGGCATGCTGCGCTTCTCGCTGCCGCTGTTTCCCGAAGCCTCCGCCAGCTTCGCGCCGGTCGCCATGTGGCTGGGCATTATCGGCATCATCTACGCCGCGCTGATGGCGTTTGCGCAGACCGACATCAAGCGCCTGGTCGCCTACACCTCGGTCTCGCACATGGGCTTCGTGCTGATCGGCATCTACGCCGGCACCACGCTGGCGCTGCAGGGCGTGATGGTGCAGATGATCGCGCACGGCCTCTCCGCCGGCGCGCTGTTCATCCTCTGCGGCGAAATCTACGAGCGCCTGCACACCCGCGACCTGCGCAGGATGGGCGGTCTGTGGGCGCACTTCCCCTACCTGCCGCCGATCATGCTGTTCTTCTGCGTCGCCTCGCTGGGTCTGCCGGGCCTGGGCAATTTCGTCGGTGAATTCCTGATCCTGCTCGGCACCTTCCAGGTGAATGTCCTGGTCGCAGTGGTGGCCTCGTCGGGTCTGGTGCTGGCGGTGGTCTATGCGCTGATCCTGGTGCAGCGTGCCTTCCACGGCGTGCCCCGCGAATTCTCCGGCACGCTGCCCGATCTCTCGCGGCGCGAACTTGCGCTGATGCTGTCGCTGATGGCGATGCTGACCTGGGTTGGGCTCTATCCGCAGACAGTACTGAATACCTCGCATACTTCGATGCAGGACGTGGCGCAGATCTACCAGTCCGCGCAGCATGCCACCGGAGTGCACGCGCCATGATGTTCACGACCGCACAGTGGATCGCGATGCTGCCGGTCCTGATCATCGCCGCCACGCCGGTCGCGGTCATGAGCGCGATTGCAATCCGGCGCCATCACTGGTGGAACACGACCATCAGCGTTGCCGGCCTCAACTCCGCGCTGTTCGCCAGCTCGGTGCTGTTCTTCGGGCCGATCCTGTTCCCGGCCCTGGTGCCGCAGTACCTGCCGCAGCAGGTGACGCCGCTGCTGCTGATCGACGGCTACTCGATCTTCTACATCGGCCTGATCCTGTCGGCGACGCTGGCGACCGCGACCCTGCTGCACCCCTACATGGAAGGCTACAAGGGCAACAAGGAAGAAATCTACCTACTGCTGACCCTGTCCGCGCTGGGCGGCGTGGTGCTGGTCTGCGCCAATCATTTCGCGGCCCTGTTCATCGGCTTCGAGCTGCTCTCGCTGCCTCTCTACGGCATGGTCGCTTACCTGATCAAGGTGCGGCCTTCGCTGGAAGCCGGCATCAAATACCTGGTGCTGTCCGCGGTCGCCTCCGCCTTCCTGCTGTTCGGCATGGCGCTGATCTATTCGCAGACCGGCACTCTCGGCTTCGCCGGCGTCGCCGCCTGGGTGCATGCACAGACTGGCAACAACCTGATCGCGCTGACCGGCGTTGCCATGATGGTGGTCGGCCTCGGCTTCAAGCTCTCGTTCGTGCCCTTCCATCTGTGGACGCCGGACGTGTACGACGGTGCGCCCGCGCCGGTCACCGGCTACCTCGCCACCGCATCCAAGACCGCGATGTTCGCGGTGCTGCTGCGCTTCTTCGTCGAGGGCGGCTTTTACCGCTACGCCAGCCTGCTCGACGTGCTGACCGCGATTGCCGTGGCCTCGATCCTGGTCGGCAACGTGCTCGCGCTGATGCAGAGCAACGTCAAGCGCATGCTGGCGTATTCGTCGATCGCGCACATGGGCTACCTGCTCATCGCGCTGATCGCCTTTGGCCCGCTCGCGGTCGAAGCGGCCGGCATCTACCTGCTCACCTACGTGGTCACGGCGCTCAGCGCCTTCGGCGTCATCACGCTCATGTCCAGCCCCTACGGCGACCGCGACGCGACCCAGATCTACGACTACCGCGGCCTGTTCTGGCGCCGGCCCTATCTCACCTCGATCATGACCGTGTCCATGCTGTCGCTGGCCGGCATCCCGCTCACCGCCGGCTTCATCGGCAAGTTCTACATCGTCGCCGCCGGCGTCGATTCGCGGCTGTGGCTGCTGATGGGCGTGCTGGTCGTGGGCAGCAGCATCGGCCTCTACTACTACCTGCGCCTGATGATCACGCTGTTCCTGCTCGACCCCGAACGCCGCCGCTTCTCCGCGCCGCTGAACTGGGCGCAGCAGGCGGGCGGCTACATGGTGGTCGCGCTGATGCTGCTGATGCTGCTTCTGGGCATCTATCCGCAGCCCTTCATCGGCTTCATCCATGCGGCGGGATTGAGCGCGGGCTGATCATGCCTATTTCGCGTTGGGCTATGACTGAGGTCATTGCACTGGTCTCGGCTCTCACTGCATTTGCGGCGGTAGTGCTTGCACCTTTGGTCTCGCTCTATAACGAGAAGAAAAAGATCGCGGCACAAGTCGTGTCTTCAAATCGCCAGCTATGGATAAACGCGCTGCGAGATGATTTAGCTCATTTCGTTACCGAGATTCGCCACATCGCAGCGGCGCTCGCCGCAAACGCTATAACAGAAAAAGAAGCTATTGCTCGCTATGGAGCCATGACCATCTGCGAGGAGCGAATAAAGCTACGGCTAAATCCAGCCGAGACAGAGCACAATGAATTGGTCCGTCTTATGGGTGCGGCAAGCACTCGATTACAAGGCGCAATAAACAAGAGGCAAAGCATGGCTCAAGAACTTGATACAGCTGCGGACAGAATCGTTGAGGAAGCGCAGAGAATCTTAAAATCCGAATGGAACAGGGTAAAAAAGGGCGAATGACAATACTGTCCAACAAGGCGTCACCCGCTCTTGCCAAAAGAGCAGAGTCCATTGTTTTTATATATTGAATTATTTATATTTAAATCAATATAAATAAACATATTGCGCAAGCAAAAGCAAGAGAGCGGGTGCGTCCCCCTCGGCGGCTAAAACAAGATCATGGCGGCGCAAACCTGCGGCGGTGACAATAGCCGCTGCTTTTG
>JBOICL010000238.1:0-5744 GCA_050740055.1 Stenotrophobium sp. | reverse complement strand
CGCGAGGGGCGTCGGCTACGAAGACAACCGCCACCAGCTGACGGGCCACGCGACGAGGTCGCTAAGAGTGGCCATCCGGGTGGTCAAGACCGTGATCTGGTCGCTGTCGAAGGGCTCCGGCACCTCCGGCGCCGTGCTGGCGCCGGTGTTCATGATCGGCGGCGCGCTGGGCGCGCTCGAAGCGATGGTTTTTCCGCACGTCGCTCCCGGTTTCTGGGCGCTGGTGGGCCTGGCCTCGGTGGTAGGCGGCGTGATGCGCTCGCCGTTCACCGGCGTTGTCTTCGCGCTGGAGTTGACTCATGAATGGTCGGCGGCGCTGTCGCTGATGATCGCGGCCTCCGCCGCCTATGGCATCTCGGTGCTGATCCTCAAGCGCTCGGTGCTCACCGAAAAAGTCGCGCGCAAGGGCTTCCATCTGACCCGCGAATACAGCGTGGACCCGCTGGAAATCCTGTTCGTGCGCGAAGTCATGCGTACCGATTTCATCAGCTTTCACGCCGAGGCACTGCTGTCGGAAGCGGCCGCGCCCTTCGTCAAGGGCCAGAATGCGGATCGCAACCTGCGGCACCGTCAGCGCCTGTATCCCGTGCTGGACAGCGCCGGCAAGCTGGTGGGCCTGACCACACGGCGCGACATGCTCAACGCGGCGCTGGCGGAAAACACGTCTGCGAGCGCGACGGTGGCCTCGGTGATGAACAAGGTGCCGATTACTGCTTATCCCGACGAAACCCTGCGCGAATTGTCCTACCGCATGGCAGACAAGAACGTCACGCGCCTGCCGGTGGTCGAGCGCGGTGATCACGCGCATATCGTCGGCGTCGTCACCGTGGTGGACCTGCTCAAGGGCCGCCTCATCGACCTGCAGGAGGAGCGCGATACCGAGCGCATCCTGCATGTGCGTCACGTGCTGCCGCTGGGCGGCGGGCGTCTGCGCGTTCGCAGCGCGTCGCGGACGCCGCAGGATTCCGGGCCCTAGGCCGGGTCCGGCAAAAAGGCCGCGCAGGAATGCGCGGCCTTTTCGTTTGGCGGGATGCCTGCCGGTTCAGTCGCCGATCCAGCGTTGCAGCCAGGCATGCACCGTGTTGTGCCACTGCTCGCTGTTCTGCGGTTTCTGCACCCAGTGGTTCTCATCCGGGAAAGTCAGGAATTCGCTGGGGATGCCGCGGCGCTGCAGGGCGGTAAAAGCGCCGATGCCCTGCGACAGCGGAATGCGGAAATCCTGTGCGCTGTGCACCACCAGCATCGGCGTTTTCCACTGCGCGACGTGATCCACCGGATTGAACTTCTCGTAGTTCTGCGGTGCGAGGTACTGCGGCCCGCCCTGTTCCCACTCGTCGAACCAGAGTTCATCGCTGGCGTAATACATCATGCGGTTGTCGAACACGCCGTCGTGGCTAACCAGGCACTTGAACGCATCGGGCCAGTTGCCCGCGATCCAGTTGATCATGTAGCCGCCATAGGACGCACCCAGAGCGGCGGCGCGGGTGCCGTCGAGAAAGTCATAGTGGTCGAGCGCGTATTTCCAGCCCTTCTGCAGATCCTCCAACGGCTTGCCGCCCCAGTCGCCGGAGATGGAGTCGGTGAAGGCCTGGCCGTAGCCGGTGGAGCCGTGGAAGTCGATGAACACCACGGCGTAGCCCCAGGCGGCATAGCTCTGCGGATTCCAGCGGTAATGCCAGTCATTGCCCATGCTGCCCTGCGGCCCGCCGTGGATGATGAAGGCCACTGGATATTTCTTGCCCTTGCGGTAGTTCCAGGGCTTGACCACATAGCCGTGCACGGTCTGGTCATGCCAGCCGGGAAAGCTGAACTGCTCGTATTCGCCGAGTTGCACCTGCGCCATGCGCTCGGCGTTGCTATGCGTGAGTTGTGTGGCGCTGCCGCCGCCGCGCCCGATGCGGTAGATCTGGTCTGGCCCGCTGAGCGAATTGAGCGCGTAAACGATACTGTCCTTGCCGACGGTGAAACCACCCATTGTGCCCTCGCGGGTGAGCTGGGTGACAGCGCCGCTGGCCACGTCCACCGCGAACAGCGAATGCTGGCCGAGGTCGTCGGCGGTGCAGTACACCGTCTTGCCGTCAGCGGACAATGCCATTGCGTCGGCCGAGCGATCCCACTGCGGGTCGATTTCGCGCGTGGCACCGGTATGGAGATTCTTGATCATGATGCCGAAGCGGTCTGCCTCGAAGCCGGGCCGCTTCATCGCCTTGTAAATCAGCGAACCGCCGTCCGGCGTGAACAGCGGCGCGGTGTCCCAGGCGAGGTTGTCTGCGGAGAGGTTTTCCGGTTTGGCTGAACCGTCCACTGGTACGCGGTAAATGTCGAAATTGGTGCTCCAGGGTTCGGTCTTGCCGGCGATGCGCACGGAAAACGCCAGCGATTTTCCGTCTGGCGAAAACGCGATCTCGGAATCGTCGCCGAAAGGCTTGGACGGAATGTCGCCGTCGATGCCGGCGCTGACATGACGCGGCTCGGCGCTCACCGCGCCATTGGCGTCGAGATCGGCGGCGAACAACTGCGAGCGTGTGCCGTTGCTCCAGGCATCCCAGTGGCGGATGAACAGCTTGTCGTAGAGCGTGCCGGTGGATTTGCGCGCGGCGTTTTCGTCGAGGCGCTTTTTCGTGCAGGCGAGGTCTTTGCAGTCCTCGAACACGTCCATCGACAGCGCCAGATGCCTGCCGTCCGGCGACACCAGGAAAATGTTCACGTCCAGCGGCAGGTGCGTCACCTGCTGTGCTTCGCCGAGTTCGTTGCCCAGCCGCCAGACCTGCGAGGAGCCGCTGCGCGTGGATAGGAAGTAAATCGCGCTGCCGTCCGGCGACCAGCGCGGCGTGTCGTTATTGCCGCTGCCGCCAGTGATTTTGCGCGGCTCGGCTTTCGGATCGGTCAGGTCCAGCAGCCACAGGTTTTTCACGCCCTTGTTGCCGGCGTAGTCGGTTTCGCGCTGCACATACACCACAGCCTTGCCGTGCGGCGAGATGCGCGGGTCGGAGACGCGGTCCATCATCACCAGGTCGTTCGCGGTGAGCGGTTTCATTTCAGTTTTCATCGGGGAACTCAGGGCAGGGGCCGCGGCCAGCGCCAGCGCGGCGGCAAGCAGGAAGCGTTGCATGATTGGATTCTCAAAACAGAGCAGCGCGCATGGTAAGGGGTCACGGGGGCAGGTGTAACGGGTGAAATCCCCTGTGCGGAGGTTCACCGCAGCGCTCTTATACTGCCGGCCAGTCCTCAAGGATTTTCATGCCCACTGTCATTGCTGCCAATCCGCCTGAAGAATTCCTCGGCCACCCGAAAGGGCTCTACGTCTGTTTCTTCACCGAGATGTGGGAGCGCTTTTCGTTCTACGGCATGAAGGCGCTGCTGCTCCTGTACCTGACCAAGTATCACCTGTTCAGCGACGAGCACGGTTACAACCTGATCGGCGCCTACGGCGGACTGGTGTACGCGATGCCGGTGATCGGCGGGCTGCTCGCCGACCGCTACCTCGGCATGCGCAAGGCAGTGGTGTTCGGCGGCATCCTGCTGGTGCTGGGCCACATGGGCATGGCGATAGAGGGTCATCGCGCTACGGTCGTCGATGGCGTCGTGCATCGCGATGCCGCCGCGCTGCAGGTGTTCTACTTCTCGTTGTCGCTGATCATCCTGGGCGTTGGCTTTCTCAAGCCGAATATCTCCACCATCGTCGGCAAGCTCTATGCGGAGAACGATCCGCGCCGCGATTCCGGCTTCACGATTTTTTATGCCGGCATCAATCTCGGCGCGTTTTTCTCCAGCCTGCTATGCGCTTGGCTGGGCGAAACCTATGGCTGGAAATACGGTTTCGGCGCGGCCGGCATCGGCATGCTGATCGGCCTCGCCGTATTCACCTGCGGACAGAAACATCTGCTCGGCCACGCCGAACCCAAAGACCCGGCGAAGCTGGCCCAGCGCGTGTGCGGCCCACTGACACGCGAACACCTGATCTACCTCGGTGGCATCGCCGGACTGTTCGCGATCTGGGCGCTGATCCAGCAGCACTCGCTGTTCCTGGAAATCATTCCCGGCGTGTTCGAGCCCAGCCCGGTGCTGCTCGCCATGCACCTCGTCACTGCGAGCCTGCTCGGCGGCGTCATCTGGTTCATGGCCACCCGCTGCAATAGGATCGAGCGCGGGCAGATGGCCGCGGTGCTCGCCTTCATCGTGTTCTGCCTGCTGTTCTTCACTCTTTACGAAGAGACCTATGGTTCCTGGCTGCTGTTCTCCGACCGCGTGATGAATCGTGCAGCGCTGGGCGTGAACTGGACCGCGGGCCAACTGACTTCACTGGGCGCGCTGTTCATCTTCGTGCTCGCACCGGTGTTTTCGTGGCTGTGGCCGCGGCTGGAAAAAAGCGGACTCAATCCGGGTAAGGCGGTGAAGTCCGGTCTCGGCCTGATTTTCGGCGGACTGTCGTTCCTGCTGCTGGTATGGAGCGCGCATCACCCGCAGGCCAACGGTCTGACCGGCATCGGCTGGTTCGTCGGTGCCTACTTCGTGCTGGAAATCGGCGAGATGCTGCTGTCGCCGATCGGCCTTTCGGCGGTCACGCAGTTGTCAGTGCCGCGTGTCGCGGGCCTGATGATGGGCGGCTGGTGGCTCGGAACCTCATATTCCGAAGTGCTGGCCGCCGCGCTGGGGAAACTGTCCGCCATCGACATTCCTGCGGGCGGCGTGCTCAACGTCGCCGATGCACTGGCGAAATACGATCAGGTTTTCGTGTTCTCAGCGAAAATTGGCATCGGCTGCGGCCTCGCCGTGCTCGCCGCCGCGCCGCTGGTCAAGCGCTGGATGCACGGGGTGCAGTGAGTGCGGTGCGCCTTATCGCGTGCGCACTCAAGCTCAGGCATGCAGCCGGCGGTGCGAATAACGCCGCAGCAGGTCCGGCGTGCGGCGCAGGAAAACCAGCAACAGCAAAGCGGCCAGTGTCAATGGCGTGAATGCACCGCCGCCCGAGCCTGAGCCGCCGCCACCGGAACTTGAACTGCCGCCGCTGCTGCCGTTGACCGTCATTACCGCGGAGTTTCTGGTCGTGCCTCCAGCGCCGGTGCAGGCGAGCGTGTAGGTCGCAGTTCCGGCGGCAGCGGGAGTCACGTTGACGCTGCCGCTGGTCGCCTGCGAGCCGCTCCAGGCGCCGCTGGCGGAGCAGGAGGTTGCGCTGGTGGATGACCACGTCAGCACCGCGGAGCCGCCGAGAGTGATCGTCGAGGGACTGACCGCAATCGTGACTTTCAGCATGTACAGGTTGATGCCGCCGAGCGTCAGCACGCCCGTGTTGTCCGGGTCGAGCCAGGACTTGAGCTGACCGCGGGCCGGCGCATTGTTGTTGGTCCACGCCGCGTCCGTGCGCGCGTAGACGTCCGATTGCCCGTTGCCGATGCTGCCGTTGCAGGCGGAATTGCCGCCTGACAGCTGGCCGATGATCTGGTGATTCTGGTTATACAGCGCCGAGCCGGATGAGCCGGTCTCGGTGACGCCCTGCGAGTAGCTGACCTGCCAGACCGCGGTGAGATTGCGGCAGTTGGGTGGATTCGCGGTGTCGCAAATCTGCGCCGCCGGCGGGTTGGCGCCCGGCGCGGTGGTGATGCGGCTTGCGCTGTTATACAGGCTGATTTTCTTGACGTCGGCCTGCGGGTGATGGATGACCGCGCCGGAGGAAGGCACGTCGCTGGCCGAGGCATCCCAGCCCGCCAGAAACAGGTTGAACGAGGCGTTAGGCGGCTGGGCCG
>JBOICL010000237.1:0-9954 GCA_050740055.1 Stenotrophobium sp. | reverse complement strand
CTCAAGAACTCTCGTTGTACAAGGGCCAGCGGCGGGTAGCTATCCCTTTTCCGCCTCATACTTCTGATGAAGAGCCATAACTATGATGCCATTGAGGTGAGCGAGTACGCGGCAATTCCATGTGATTATTTCGGGGTGATGGGCGTGCCAATCACGTTCCTCGATCATTACAACCCCGATCAATTTGAAATTCTTGGCTGTAATCGTGACATTGATCAAGACCTTTCCGGCATCTACGGGCGAGGTTCTGATCTCAATGGGCGTGAAACCTATAAGAGAATTTTCATTAGAAGAAGGGTGGCTGCATGAAAATCGCCCTCAAGAGCATCAAAGTCTCCGATCTGATCGAAGGCTACGAAGACAAGTCCGAAGAAGGGGTACGTGGCTACGCTGGCAAATTGAATATCCGCCCCGCCTATCAGCGAGAATTCATCTATAAGGAAAAGCAGCGCAACGAAGTCATCCACACGGTACGCAAGGACTTCCCGCTGAACACCATGTATTGGGCCGTTGCGGGCAACGGCTTTGAGCTAATGGACGGGCAACAGCGCACCGTTAGCATTTGCCAGTACGTCAATGACGACTATGCTGTGGAGATAGACGGCGCGCCAAAATTCTTCAGCAACCTTACCGCTGACAAGCAGCAGCAGATACTCGACTACGCCCTGTCAGTCTATGTCTGCGAAGGCAATGAAGGCGAAAAACTTGATTGGTTCAAGATCATTAACATCGCGGGAGAGAAACTGACCGATCAGGAACTGCGCAATGCCATTTACACAGGCTCATGGCTCTCGGACGCGAAGCGGTGGTTCAGCAAAAGCGGAGCGCCTGCGGCAGCCATTGGCAGCAAGCTGGTGAACGGCTCGCCCATCCGTCAAGAATATCTGGAGACTGCGATTGATTGGATAGCTAATGGTTCGATTCAGCAATACATGGCGGAGCACCAGCACGACCAGAATGCTAACGCACTATGGACGTATTTCCAGAACGTAATGAACTGGGCGAACCTCACTTTTACCACCCACCGCAAGGAAATGAAGGGTGTGGCGTGGGGGCCGCTCTACAACGTGTTCGGCACTAAGCAACTCGATACGAGCAAGCTGGAAGCGGACGTTGCCCGCTTGATGCGGGACGAGGATGTGACGAAAAAGTCTGGCGTTTACGACTACGTGTTGAGCGGGAACGAACGCGCCCTCTCCATACGCGCATTTACCGACAATCAGAAACGCGAAGCCTACGAGCGACAGAAAGGCATTTGTCCTGTCTGCAAAAAGCACTTTGTCATAGACAAAATGGAGGCTGACCACATCACTCCGTGGAGCAAAGGCGGCAAAACGATACCTGAGAATTGCCAGATGCTCTGCGATGCGGATAACAGGAAAAAGAGCGGGAAGTAGTGCATCGGGACAGAAGTTGCGCCATCATTCGACCACAACATCTAGTGTCTTGTGGCGCTTAGTATATAAGTCCGATTAATTAACGTATATTATATAAAATAGTATACGTATATAAACAGTAGTGTGCCGCTGGCGTTAGAGAGCGGGTGATGGCAGCGCGGGTCATTCGTCGATGAACAGCGGAATGGAAATCTGCGGGTCGCCCGCTTCCACTTCCACCGCCGCCTTGTCGAAAGACGGCGTGCCGTAACGCCCCGCGTCGCGGCTCACGCCATGCCGCGTATAGCCGAAAGCCGGCATGTGCAGCGCCAGCGTGCCGCTGCCGGCGTCCTGATCGACACGCACTGCGTATTTGCCGGGGGCAAGCCCGTCAAAGCTCAGGTCATAGCTGATATCGCGCGCGGGGAATTCGCGCACCGCAACCGGCCCGCGCTCCTGGCGCCAGTGTTCAGCATCGCCGTAAACCGCCACGCGCACCATGCCGGTCGGCCGCAGGTGCGTGAGGCGTACATCGAGCGTGCCGGTGTAGGCCGCGTTGACGACCGTAGGCCGTAGGCGGGTGACGCGCGTATCGAGGGTGCCCGCGTGGGCCGTGCCTACAAGCGCCAGGCCGGCCAGCAACGCCGCAGCGCCGCGAAAATGAAGCTGCCGTGTCTGCATGGAAATCTCCGTCGGTGAATGACGGCTCCATGCTGCGGCTGCGCCCGTTCCGGCGGCAGGTGAAGAAAGGCACGCACCGGGGGTGAGAAAACTCACCTCCTCCCCGGCCGGCGCTGTCCCTATACTGGCCGCATGCAGACCACCCCCTTACTGCTGCTGCGCCCGCATAGCACGCGCCTGTTCTCGCCGCTCAACCTGGCGGCCTTTGCGACCTGGGCGGCGGCGGCCTATGGCCCGTTGTCGCAGCTGCTCTCCGCAACTCCGGCATGGACCCTGCCCACGGCACTGGGCACGGGCGGCCTGATTACGCTGCCGCTGTTGTGCGCCGCGCGCCCGTTAATGCAAAAGCTCGGTGCGCCGCTGGGCTGGCTGCGGCTCAACATGCTGACGCAGGCCGTCTGCGCGCTGCTGGCCTGCTGGGCTTTTCATGACGGGATGCAGCCCATCCTGCTGGCCATCGTCACCTCGCAACTGATGTTGGTGTTTTCAGTGTCCGCGGTGATTCCGCTGCTGGTCGTCATCAACGCAGTGGCGACCTGGATGCTGGTCAAGTTCGGCGTCGGCGGTGCGTCAACGCAAATGAGTCTGCAGATCGCGGCCGCATACCTAGGCCTGCAAGCGTTCACGGTAATTCTCTGGGTCATGATCCAGCGCGCCGAGGAGGCGCGTCTGGAATCCCTGCGCATCAACGCCCAGCTCATGGCTACGCGCCAGCTACTGGAAGAAGGCGCCAGGGCCGAGGAGCGGCTGCGCCTGTCGCGCGAACTGCACGACGTGGCCGGCCACAAGCTGACCGCGATGAAGTTGCAGCTCGCCCTGCAGTCGCGGCAGGCACCTGATGCGCTGCCCGGCGTGCTCGCGGACTGCTCCCGCCTCGCCGACGAGCTGCTGACCGATATCCGCGGCGTGGTCTCGGCCCTACGCAGCCACGAGGGCGTGGACTTGCAGCGCGCTTTGCGCGCGCTCGACCCGGCGCTGCCGCGCCCCACAGTGAGCTTCGAGCTGGATCCCGATCTGCGCATCGCCGACATGCGCCGCGCGGAGGCGCTGCTGCGCTGCGCACAGGAAGGCCTGACCAATGCCCTGCGCCACGCCGACGCGGCCACGGTGCGCGTGTCCCTGCGGCAGGAAGCGGCGGGCGTGGTGCTCACGGTCGAGGACGACGGCCGCGGCCGTGTCGCGCAGGTCCGCGCCGGCAACGGCCTGCGCGGCATCCGCGAACGCCTGGAGGAAGCCGGCGGTCATCTGGAACTGCGCGACCGCGCTCCCTCCGGGCTGGTTTTGCGCACCATTCTGCCGGCGGCGAAACCGGCGGCAGGCGCCGCGAATGTTCAGACCCGCGCCGAATCCGCACATTACTGCCTGCTCAAGGCGGCGGCCGCCGCGCTACAGGCGAATCACGGCCACGCGGGCCAAAGCGCGGGATGAAGTGACGGATCGTCCATGCTGAGAATCGCACTGGCCGACGACCAGGCCCTGGTGCGCTGCGGCCTGCGCGCGCTGCTGGAAACCCTGGGCGGCATCGAAATCGTGATCGAGGCCGAGGACGGCGAGGCCCTGCTCGCGGCTCTGCGCCGGCAGAGCGTGGACGTGATCCTCAGCGACATCCGCATGTCGCGCTGCTCCGGCATCGAGGCGACGCGCGCCCTGCGCGAGCGCCGCGACAGCACGCCGGTGCTGCTGCTCACCACCTTCGACGATCCCGCGCTGCTGCGCGAGGCGGTGAATGCCGGCGCGCAGGGCTTCATGCTCAAGGACGCGGCGCCGGAAGCGCTCAAGGACGCACTGCAACGCCTTGCGCGCGGCGAAACCCTGCTGACGCCGATGCCGCTGCCGCCGTTGACGGGCGGCATCGATGGCGTCGCCGCCGCTGCGCACCTGAGCCCGCGCGAACTGTCGATCCTGCGCCTGGTCGCGGGCGGCTATTCCAACAAGGAAATCGGCCGCTTGCTGCATATTTCCGACGGCACCGTGAAGAATCACATCACCGAAGTCCTGCAGAAGCTCGATGCCCGCGACCGCACTCACGCCGTGCTCAAGGCGATTTCCGCAAGACTGATGTAAAAAGCTACTGCGCTCGCTACGCTTTTTCAGAGTTCCCCGAACACTGCGGGCACGAAATCAGCCCGGCAGGGCGTAGCTGCCGGTGACCTGCGCGATTATTTCAGGTGCGTCGCCGGTGCGGATGAGAACTTCCATCACCACCAGCCTGCGGCCCAGCTTGAGCAGGCGCGCCTCGGCGATCACGTCACCCGGCTGGCCCTTGCGCAGGAAATTGAGCGTCATGGTCGCGGTCACAGCCATCAGTTCCGGACCGGTGTGCGACAGCACCAGCGCATACATTGCGGTATCGGCGGCGGTGAAAATCGTCGGGCCGGAAATCACGCGGCCCGGGCGCAGCATCCATTTCTGAAACGGAAAACGGATGCGCGCCATGCCCGGCGCCACGGCTTCGATCACGAGGCCGTTCGCGGCCGCAGCGGGCAGATTGGCGCGGATGAGTTGCTGAACGTCCTGCGCGTTGAGTCTCAGATCCATCCCAGTCCCCTTGCTCCGTCCCAGATGAGTTTCAGCGCCATGATCCACAGGATCGCATGCACCAGCGTGCGGAAGCGTTCCTCGCTGAGCCGCTGGTTGAGCCACTTGCCCGCGGCGGTGCCGAGGATCACCGCGATCAGCAGCGGCCACAGCAGCGCCGGTTCGCTCAGCGGCGACAGGCCGACGCTGGCGAAGCCGAGGATCTTGGTGAAGTGGCCGAGACACTGGCACAGCGCCAGCGTGCCGATCATGGTTTCCTTGCGCCATTCCGGCCGCAGGAACAGGCGCCCGACAAACAGACCGGAGGCGCCGACGAACATGCCGATGCTGCCCACCAGCACGCCGCCGAGCAGGTAGGCCCAGCGCAGCGGCATGGCAGTGACGCGGTCGCTGCCGGGCAGCAGCGAGACGATGATGAGCAGCGCCAATACCAGTTCGATGGCGTGCGTGTTGGCGTGCGCAACCCAGGGCGCGACCAGGAACGGCGCCGGCGCGCAGCCGAGCAGAAACCAGCCCGCCGCGCGCCATTCCACCGCGCGGAAATATGCAGCCGTGCGCGAGGCGTTGGACACCAGTTGCACCGCTGCGTGCACCGGCACCGCCTGCGCAGTGGTCAGCCCGAGCGCGTAGAAAATGCCGATGAGGATGGTGCCTCCGCCGACGCCGGCGATGCCGGAGAGCATCGCGGTGAGCGCGGCGGCGACCGCGATGGCGAGTATGGCCGCGCTCAAGCAGGAATGGCCAGCGTCGCCAGCGTCAGCATCAGCCCCATGCTGACGATGTCGGTGCCGGTGGTGAGGAAAATGCTCGACGCGGTCGCCGGATCGGTGCCCAGGCGCTTGAGCGCCAGCGGCACTATCACGCCGAAAAATCCGCTGGCCATGCAGGCGCCGATCATCGCCACGAAGATCACGCCCGCCAGCAGCAGCGCATGCGGGTGGCCGCCGTGCAGCGTGGCCCAGCCCATCGCGGCGGCGGCGACGAGGCCGGTCAGCGCGCCGTTCAGCGCACCGAGCAGCATTTCCTTGACCAGCAGGCGGCGCACCGGGTGATCGTCCATGTCGCCGAGCGTGAAACCGCGCAGGGTGATCGCCAGCGCCTGCACGCCGTTGTTGGTGCTCTGGCCGGACAGCACCGGCAGGAACGCCGCCAGCACGACGATGCGCGCGATGGTGTCGCCGAAGGAGCCGACCACGAAGGCGGCGAGAAACGCGGTGAGCAGGTTGAGTTGCAGCCAGGGATGGCGCAGGCGGAACGACTCCCAGAACAAGGTGTGGACGCGCTCCTCCTTGTTCACGCCGACCATGCGCCCGCTCTGCGCGGAAATTTCGATCACCTGCCGTTCCATCAGCTTCCAGCCGCGCACCAGCCCGGCGAGGCGGCGCTGCGCGTCGCAGACCGGGTACACCGGGTAGTGGCGCTTGACCGCCGCCTGCACCGCTTCGCGCAGCGGCGCGTCCTCATACAAGCAGAACGGATCGCGCAGCATGATCTCCGCCAGTGTCTGCTGCGGCCGTGCCAGCAGCAGGTCGCGCATCACCACCAGGCCGGTGACGGCGCCCTGCGCATCCACCACGTAGAGATAGGTGATGTCCTCCACGAAAAGCGCGCCGCGCAGGAAGGCGATGGCCTCGGCGGCGGTGGTTTCCGGCGGGAACACGCCGCGCGCGGGCTCCATCAGTTCGCCCACCGATTCCGGCAGCGGTTCGTGGATAGCGCCGCTCTGCGTCACCTCCATAAGCTGCGCGCGCAGACGCTCGGCGAAATCCGGCGGCAGCGCCTGCAGCGCCTGTTCGATGCGCGCCGGCGATTCGCGCGCGAGCAGCAGCGCGGCGTCCACCGGCACCCGTGCGCGCAGTTCGCGCAGCAGTCCAGACAGTTCATTGTTGCCAGCTTGCTTCATGCCCCACCTCCCGTTTCCGGCCTGATTCTGACAAATCGCGCAAAGGCTTTCTTGCCGGATACACTGGCGCCCGGAAAATCAGCCGAGAATCATATGCTCAGACTTTACGGATTCACCGGCTCCGGCAACTGCTGGAAGCCTGCGGTGCTGATGAGCCATTTGCAGCAGCCCTACGAGTGGGTGGAAGTGAAAATGCTCGAAGGTGAGACACGCCAGCCCGCGTTTCTCGCCAAGAATCCCAACGGCCGCGTGCCGCTGCTGGAGCTTGAGCCGGGCCGCTATCTCGCCGAATCCAACGCCATGTTGTGCTACCTGGCCGAAGGCAGCGACTATTTGCCTGCCGACCGCTGGGCGCGCGCCAAGGTGCTGGAGTGGCTGTTCTTCGAGCAGTACAGCCATGAGCCCTATATCGCCACCGTGCGTTTCTGGGTGCATTACCTGCGCAAGCAGGACGAGTGGAAGGAGAAAATCGCCGAGGCGATGAAGCGTGGTTATGCCGCGCTGGGCGTGATGGAGCAGCGGCTCGCGCAGTCGCCCTTCCTCGCCGGCGCGCAATACACCATTGCCGACATCGCGCTCTACGCCTACACCCACGTCGCGCATGAGGGCGGTTACAGCCTTGCCGACTATCCGGCGATACGCGGCTGGCTGGCGCGCGTGGAAGCGCAGCCGCGTTTCGAGAAAATGACCGCCTGATCGGGCAGAATTCTATTTTCACAAAAAACGGAGATTTGCATGAACATGAACGATCCCACGGTGCGCGCCAGCCTGCGCTACGGCTGGACCATGCTCGCCTTCTTCATGCTCGGTGGCCTGACGCTGGCCCTGCTTCTGGCAATCAAGGCCAGCCCGTACATCGCCGTGCCGATCCGCCGCGAGCTGTGGGCGCTGGCGCATGCTCACGGCGCGCTGCTGGCCCTGATCAATCTGCCCTTCGCCGCCTTCGCGCCAGTGTGCATCCCAAATGAACGCAAGCGCCGCTTCGCCGGATTCATGCTGCGCTGGGGCTCTTTCATCATGCCGCTGGGCTTGTTCCTCGGCGGACTCTGGCCCAGCGCCGACGGTGAACCGTCGAAACTGATCGGGCTGACCTTCCTCGGCGGGCTGATGGTGATACACGCGATGGCGGTCAGTGCCGCCGGCGCCTGGCGCCTCAAGACGGCTGAGGCCTGATGCTCGATCCGGCGCTGCTGATGCAACCAGCGGTCAGGCTCAGCCTGGTCGCGGCCGGCGTGTTTTTCATGACCGGCCTGCTCACAGGCGTATGGAAGTACTGGCATATCAGCCACTCGCCGCAGGCGCAGGCGCCTGTCTATGTGGACATTGCGCACCGCTCGTCGCTGCTCTACAGCTTCGCCGCGCTGCTGCTGGCGCAGTTCGCGGCGCTGTCGGCGTGGCCTGCCTGGGTGAATCTCTGGGCGGCTGCGGCTGCGCTGTTGTTTTTCGCCGCCGCCATCGCCGGCTACATCGCGCACGGCGTGCTTGGCGACACCGACAACCAGTTCCGCAGGCCGCATCGTTTCGGCACTATGACTCTGCCCAATGCGCTGCTGCTGGCGTTCATGCTGGCGCTGATCGCCGCGGAAATCGGCGGCGCAGCAGTGCTGTTTGCCGGGATGCTGAGAACCCTGGGTTATCTCTGATCAGCAGAGTTCGTTGATCGCGCGCAGCACGTCAGAGCGCGAAATCTGGCCGACGAGCTTGCCGTTCTTCATCACCGGAAAGCGCTTGTACGGCGAGTCGAGGAAACGGCTGGCGATTTCCAGCAGCGACGTGTCGGCTTCCACGGTGGCAGCCGAATGCGTCATGTACTCGCTGACCACGCCGCCGGGCACGCCCTCGTAGCCCGCGGTGAGCGCGACCTTGAGGCAATCCCGCTCCGACAGCAGGCCAACCATGTGGCCCTTGGCGTCCAGCACGGGCGCGCCGGAGAGGCGGTGCTTGACCAGCGTGTTGATCGCCGTCATCACTTCCATGTCCGGCGTGAACGTCACCAGCTCGGTGCTCATGTAGTCCTTGGCGCTGATCGAAGCGAGTGCTGACATCGGGATTCTCCCCGCGGTTTTGGTGATAACGTTTGCGGCGTCGTGTGACGTTAGCGCAGGACACCGGATTGCGCCAGCGCGGTTTTACCGCCCGCGGCGGCGGCCGGTTTCAGGCGCGAGCAACCGTCAGCAAAACACATGCCGGGCGCCACCCGCTCCCTGTGTTTTGCTTAGCAAGTTAGTTTAATAATATTGAATAAATAAATATTTATTCAATATGTAATAACAGTTATGCGTCCGGAAAACGGCAGAGCGGGTGGCCGCGCAACACGTCCGCTTGCGCACTTGCAGGTTAACGAACGCGCAGGCGTCTGTTAGCATCGCCGCTCATTTTTTGTAGCCGATACTTTTGTCATGACGCTAGTTACCGAAAACCTGCGGATCAAATCCATCCGCGCCGTGTCCACGCCCTCGCAGGTGCAGGCCGAGATTCCGCTGTCCGACGCCGCCGCCCGCACCACCAGCGAAACGCGCCGCGAGATCCAGAACATCCTCGCCGGCACCGACGACCGCCTGCTGGCCGTGGTCGGCCCCTGCTCGATCCACGACCCGGCCGCCGCGCTGGATTACGCCGCGCGCCTCGCGCCGCTGCGCGATCAGCTCAAGAAGGATCTGCTCATCGTCATGCGCGTGTATTTCGAGAAGCCGCGCACCACCGTCGGCTGGAAGGGCCTGATCAACGATCCCGACCTCAACGACAGCTACCAGATCGACCGCGGCCTGCGCACCGCGCGCAAGCTGCTGCTGCAGCTCAATGACCAGGGCATGCCCGCCGGCGTGGAATTCCTCGACATCCTCACGCCGCAATACATGGCCGACCTCGTCAGTTGGGGCGCTATCGGCGCGCGCACCACGGAGTCGCAACTGCACCGCGAGATGGCGTCGGGCCTGTCCTGCCCGGTCGGTTTCAAGAACGGCACCGACGGCAGCGTGAAGGTCGCGGTGGACGCAGTGCAGGCGGCGCGCAATCCGCACCGCTTCCTGTCGCTGACCAACGGCGGCGCGATCTCGATCTTCGAGACCACCGGCAACCCCGACAGCCACATCATCCTGCGCGGCGGCAGCCTCGGCACCAACTACGACGCCGGCGCGGTGGACGCCGCCTGTGCCGCGCTGGCCAAGGCCGGGCTCAAGCCGCAGGTGATGATCGACTTCTCGCACGCCAACAGTTCCAAGCAGCACAAGCGCCAGATCGTTGTCGGCCATGACGTCGGCAGCCAACTCGCTGCAGGCGACAAGCGCATCATCGGCGTGATGGTGGAATCGCACATTGTCGAAGGCCGCCAGGATATCGGCCCGCGCGAGAAGATGACCTACGGCCAGAGCGTCACCGACGCCTGCATCCATTGGGATGACACGGCGGAATTGCTGCGCAATCTTGCAACTTCAGTTGCTGCACGTCGTGTGACGG
>JBOICL010000236.1:0-1627 GCA_050740055.1 Stenotrophobium sp. | reverse complement strand
GAGGTTGACCGCGAGACCGCGCAGAAGCTGGGCCTGGACAAGCCCGAAGGCGCCATGATCGCGCGCGTGATCGCCGGCAGCCCCGGTGCGCAGGCGGGACTCAGAACCGGCGATGTCATCCTCAGCTACGACGGCCAGGAACTGCCCAGTTCCACCGCTCTGCCGCCGCTGGTGGGTGGCAGCGATCCGGGCCAGCTCGTGACCCTGGTGCTGGTGCGCGACCGCAAGAAAATCACCATCAAGGTCGAGGCCGGCACGCTGGATGCCCAACAGGACAGCCTGCTCACGGACGCGCAGCCGCCGCCGGCCGGCCCGCTGGGTCTGGCGGTGCAGCCGCTGACGCCGGACAAGCGCCGCGATGCGCAGGTGGTGTCCGGCGGCGTGCTGGTGACCGGCATCAGCGACGGCCCCGCGCTGCGCGCGGGCGTGCGCACGGGCGACATCCTGCTGCAGATCAGCGGGCAGCAAGTGGATACGCCGGACCGGCTGGCGGAAGTCGCCGGACGTCTCACGCCCGGCACCAGCGTGCAGGTGCTGGTGCAGCGCCGCGGCGCGCCGCTGTTCCTGGCGATGGACGTGCCGGCCCGGTCATGAAGCCGCGCCTGCTGCTGCTGACGCGGCCCGGCTGCGGCCTGTGCGAGGAATTCGAGGCCGAGTTCCTCGCGCACTTCGGGGCGGAGGCTTTCGAGCTTGCGCATGCAGACGTGGACAGCCGCCTCGACTGGCGCACCCGCTACGGGCTCAAGATTCCGGTGCTGCTGGCCGCCGATGGTGCCCTGCTGTGCGCGACGCGCTTCGCCGCCGCCGAGATAGAACCCCTGCTGGAAGCCTCCCGGTGAGGGCCGCGGCAGGCCAAACCGCTATACTTTGCGGCCATTTTGAGCCGCGCGCCCGCTGTACCCCATGAAACAAGAGAACATCCGCAACTTCTGCATCATCGCGCACATCGATCACGGCAAATCCACGCTCGCCGACCGCTTCATCCAGCTTTGCGGCGGGCTCGAAGCGCGCGAGATGACGGCGCAGGTACTCGACAACAACCCGATCGAGCGCGAGCGCGGCATCACCATCAAGGCACAGGCGGTTTCGCTCAACTACACGGCACGCAACGGCGAGATCTACCAACTCAACCTGATTGATACGCCGGGGCATGTGGATTTTTCCTATGAAGTCTCGCGCTCGCTGTTCTCCTGCGAAGGCGCGCTGCTGGTGGTGGACGCCTCGCAGGGCGTGGAAGCGCAGAGTGTGGCGATCTGCTATACCGCGCTGGAAATGAACCTCGAAGTGCTGCCGGTGCTGAACAAGGTGGACCTGCTCAACGCCGAACCGGAGCGCGTCGCCGACGAGATCGAACAGGTCATCGGCATCGGTGCCGCCGACGCCATCCGCATTTCCGCCAAGACCGGCCTCAACGTGCCGGATGTGCTCGAAGCCATCGTGGAAAAGCTGCCCTGTCCGAAAGGCAATCCGGACGGCAGGCTGCAGGCGCTGATCGTGGATTCCTGGTTCGACAATTACCTGGGCGTGGTGTCGCTGATCCGTGTGATCAACGGCCGCGTGCAGAAAGGCCAGAAGATCCGCGTGATCTCCACCGGCAAGGATTACGAAGTCACCATGCTCGGCGTGC
>JBOICL010000235.1:0-3180 GCA_050740055.1 Stenotrophobium sp. | reverse complement strand
CTCGAATCGGACAAACGTGAAGGACTGAAAGGAAACGCGACCAGCCTGACGATGGCCAAGACGGATCGCTTTGGTCCAGCCTGGCATGAACTGAGCCTCGAACAGCAGGACTCCATCATTGAGAAATTGCTAGACGAGGAAAGCGAAACCGCCGCCGTGTCATTGCTGCAAGAACAGCATGGCCTCTCGGAATCAGCAGCGATAAAGGTTGCGAATACCGGCTTCGCGGACGGGCATAGCAATCTGGGACGCCGCGCCCTGTCACGAGTGCTGCCGGAACTGCAACGCGAAGTCATCACCTACGACAAAGCGGTCCAGGCCGCCGGCTACTCGCATCACAGCCAGTTGCATACAGGTGAGATTTTCGTCGCCGAACTGCCCTACTACGGCATCCCGCTGAAACAGCACGTCGGCTTTGGAACGGGCAATCCCGACGACTCAGACGAGAAACGCTACGGACGCATTGCCAATCCCACCGTGCACATCGGCCTGAACCAGCTTCGGCGGCTCATCAATGCCGTCATCGAACGTTATGGCCCACCCACGCAAATCGCGCTGGAAGTAACTCGACAACTGAAACAAAGCAAGCAACAACGTGATGCAGAAGCAGAGCGGCAAGCCAAGAATCAAGAAGCAAACGAATACTACCGCAAGGAAATCGCTGATCTGAGACTCGAATACCCTGGCACCGAAATCAAGGATAACGGGGAAACCTTGTTGCGCATGAAGCTGTGGCACGAATTGAACCCTGGAAATCCAATGAATCGCTGTTGTCCCTACACAGGCCGGAAGATCGGACGTGAGAAATTGTTCAGCGGAGAAGTGGAAATCGAGCACATTCTGCCTTTCAGCCTCACACTGGACGACAGTATCGCAAACAAGACGCTCGCCTACCGAGAAGCCAATCGCTACAAGAAAAACTGCACGCCATTCGATGCGTTCCACCAATCTCTCGGCGGATTCGACTGGCAAACCGTACAAGATCAAGCTGCGATGCTTCCGATGAATAAACGCTGGCGTTTTTCCGAAAACGCAATGGCGATATTCCAGGAAAAATATGGCGGCGATTTTCTGGCGCGTCATCTCACAGACACCGCCTATCTCAGTCGTATCGCCAAAGCGTATCTGGGATATGTCTGCCACCCCAATGATGTGTGGGTGACGCCGGGCCGCCTCACGGCGCTGCTGCGTGGCAAGTGGGGTTTGAACCAGCTACTTTCGGACAGCGGCAAGAAAGACCGCACCGACCACCGTCACCACGCCGTTGACGCCGCGACCATTGCCGTCACCGACCGATGGCTATTGCAAAAGATCGCCACGCTGTCCGGTCAGGAGCGCCTCGAACGGGAGAAGGACCGCATCCTCGTGCCCTATCCCTGGGAAGGTTTCCGCGAAGCGCTGGGAGCGGCGCTGCCGCGCATCGTCGTGAGTTACAAGCCCGACCACGGTTACCAAGCCGGATTGCACAACGACACCGCGTATGGCTTCGCCGAACCCTACGAACCGGGCAAGCCCTCGCAGGTTGTGCATCGGGTTCCGCTTTCTACGATGGGGAAGCAGAAAGTCAATGCTCTAAAACTAACTAACCTTGACGATATTCGGGACACGCGACTCCGAGACAAGATAAAGGCATATTGCGGCGATGTAGGTGGAAAAGATTTACACGCTAAGCTGGCAGCTTTCTCCGAGAGCAACAAAATTCATCGCGTGCGAGTTACTGAAACGCTGACAGTCATTCCGCTGCCTCGCGGTCAAAACGAAAGTCCACGCTCCAATGAGCGCCCAGATTTGCCGTACAAGGCTGTGAAAGGCGGTAGTAATTATTGTGTGGAAATCTATCGAGACGAGAGCGGCCGATGGCGCGATCACATCGTCACTAGCTTCGAGGCTACGCAAATTGTGCAGAAGGACAATAAACTGCCAAAGCATCTCCAACGGCTCCGACACAGAAATCTTGCGAATAATGACCGCCCACTGGTGATGCGGCTTTGCCAAGATGATTACGTGGCACTTGGCGACAACGAATCCAGAATGGTTTATCGAGTAATCAAGTTTACGAAGGGGAAACTGACTCTTGCCCTTCACAATGAGGGCGGAGATCTGAAACGCCGAGATGAAAGTAATGAAGATACGTTTGAATATCTGACGAAGGCTGCTAGTTGGTTTTTTGATGCCAAAGCCCGCCGTGTCTTTGTCACTGAACTTGGCTATATCCTTGACCCCGGTTTCAAACCGTAGGTAGAAATGCTCGGCCGCATCATCGAAATCGCGCAGGATGGTCGCCGGCTCTCGGTGGATCGCGGTTTTCTCGTGATTCAAGACCAAGAGGAGGAGCTAGCCCGCATCCCTCTTGACGACATCGCCGCCGTCATCGGAAACGCTCACGGACTGACCTACACGAACAACGTGTTGGTGGCGCTGGCGGAACGCAACGTGCCGCTTGTCATCACAGCCGCCAATCACACACCGGTCGCGTTTCTCTGGCCGCTCGACAGTCACCATGAACAGTCCGGGCGCATGGATGCTCAGCTTGACGCCAGCTTGCCGCTCAAAAAGCGGCTGTGGGCACAGATCGTCAAGGCCAAGCTTCAGCAACAGGCGGCAGTGATGGATGCCTGCGGCGAGTCGCCCGCACTCATCACGGCACTCATCCCCAAGATTCGCGTCGGTGACCCTGACAATATCGAAGCGCAAGCTGCACGCCGCTATTGGAGCCGCGTAATGGGTGAAGGCTTTACCCGCGATCAGGACGGCGACGGCATCAATGCCCTGCTGAATTACGCCTATGCCATCCTGCGCTCGGCTACTGCGCGTGCCGTACTGGCAGCGGGCCTTCATCCAAGCCTGGGCCTGCATCACAGCAATCGCCAGAATGCGATGCGGCTGGTTGATGACCTCATGGAACCCTATCGCCCAGTGATGGACTGGCGTGTACGGCAATTGCATCAGGATGGAACAAACAGCGTCACGCCTGAAGCAAAGCGAAACTTGGTTCACACGCTTTATTTCGATATGGATACTGAATCTGGCCGCACACCACTGATGGTTTGCGTGCAAAAACTTGCGGTCTCTTTAGCGCAGATTTTCATTGGAGGACAAAACCAACTCGACTTCGCCCTGCCCCTGCGCCCACTGCTATTTACCGAGAGCAGTGGCGAATTCTGATGCTCACCGGTTACC
>JBOICL010000234.1:0-2559 GCA_050740055.1 Stenotrophobium sp. | reverse complement strand
TTCATGCAGCATTGCGCGCTCGGCCGCCTGCCCGGCAGCGGCTCGCTGTCGGGCGAAATCCTCTCGCACGACTTCGTCGAGGCCGCGCTGATGCGCCGCGCCGGCTGGGCGGTGTGGATCGCCTACGACCTGCCCGGCAGCTACGAGGAAATGCCGCCGACGCTGCTCGACGAACTCAAGCGCGACCGCCGCTGGTGCCAGGGCAACCTGATGAACTTCCGCCTGTTCTTCACCAGCGGCCTGCACCCCGCGCATCGTGCCGTGTTCATGACCGGCGTCATGGCCTACCTGTCCGCGCCGCTGTGGTTCATCTTCCTGGTGCTGTCCACCGTGCTGCTGGCGGTCAATACCCTCAGCACGCCGCAATATTTCAGCGAGCCCTACCAGTTATTCCCTAACTGGCCGCAGTGGCATCCGGAATGGGCGGTGACGCTGTTCGGTGCCACAGCCACGCTGCTGTTCCTGCCCAAGCTGTTGTCGCTGCTGCTGTTGCTGGCCAAAGGCTCGCGGCTCTACGGCGGGCCGTTGCAACTGATCGCCAGCACGCTGCTGGAAACCCTGTTCTCGGCCCTGCTGGCGCCGATTCGCATGCTGTTCCACACCCAGTTCGTCACCACAGCGCTGATCGGCTGGGCGATCCAGTGGAAGTCGCCGCCGCGCGAAGACGCGGAAACGCCGTGGCTGGAGGCGATCAAGCGCCACGGCACCGGCACGCTGCTCGGCGTGGCCTGGGCCGGCTTTGTCTACTGGCTCAATCCGGCCTTCCTCGGCTGGTTGCTGCCGGTGGTGGGCGCGCTGATCATCGCGGTGCCGCTGTCGGTGTGGAGTTCGCGCGTACGACTCGGCCGCTGGTTCCGCGCACGGCGGTTCTTCCTGATTCCGGAAGAATCCGACCCGCCGCGCGAACTGCGCTGGACCCGCGCCGCGCTGCGTCAGCATCCGGATTTCGCCGGCGGCTTCCGCCGCGCGGTCACCGAGCCGGTCACCTTCGCGCTGCTGCGCGCCTTCGCCAGTCCGCGCGAGCGGCGCCCGCAGAACGTCGTCGAAGCGCGCAAGCTGCTGGCGCAATTCGCATTCGAAAACGGCCCCGCGGCCCTCAGTGAAACCCAGCGCAATACTTTCCTCACCGACCCCATCGCGCTAGCGCGGCTGCACGGGATGATCCTGAACAGCGATCAGAAAAATCCCGGCTGGGATGGAAAGTAGGGCGGGTTAGCCGCAGGCGTAACCCGCCACCGCATTCACTGTCATCAAAGCTTCACCACGCCGTCACATCTCGACAACGCGCGTTTCATAGATTGCTCCCGAATCAAAACGAGACGGGAAAGACAAATGTCAGCAATCATTGAAACCGGCAGCACGATCCGCGTTCCGCGCCTGGAGGCGGCCTTCGCCGCGACGCGCGCGGAAATCCTGGAAACGCAGAAACTGCGCTACGGCATCTTCGCCGGCGAACTCGGCGCGCGTATCGACGGCGGCGCCGAAGGCATCGATCACGACCAGTTCGACGCCTATTGCCGTCACCTGCTGGTGCGCGACACGGAGTCCGGCGAAGTGATCGCCTGCACCCGCATCCTCACCGGCGACCGCGCGCCGAACGCCGGCGGCTTCTACTCGGAGTCCGAGTTCGATCTCTCCATGATCGATTCTTTACCTGGCCGCGTCATGGAAATCGGCCGTACCTGCGTGCACCGCGACTACCGCGGCGGCACGGCGATCGCCGTGCTGTGGAGCGCGATCGCGGCCTTTGTCACACAGCACGGCATCGACTACCTGTTCGGTTGCGCCAGCATCGGCCTCGAGGACGGTGGCGCCAATGCGCACGCGATCCTGAACAACGTCCGCGGCAAATACCTGGCGCCGGACTATCAGCGCGTGCGGCCCTTCATTCCGCTGCCGGCCGCTGATGCCCGCCTCGACGACAAACCGAAGATGCCTCCGCTACTCAAGGCCTACCTCAGCCTCGGCGCGAAAGCCTGCGGCGAAGCCTACTGGGACCGCGATTTCAACTGCGCCGACGTGTTCATGCTGCTCGATGTCAGCGAACTCAACCCGCGCTATGCGCGCCACTTCCTCGCGCGCGAAACGCAGGCCGCAACGCCGCGCATACAACTGGCCTGAGTTGGCGCGTATGCAGGTGTTTTACCGCAGCTTGCGCCTGGTCATTCATATCCTTGTCGGCCTGATCCTTGCGGCTGCCGTCGAACTCGACTGGCGGCAACGGCTGAAACGCGAGCGCCTGATGAGTTGGTGGTGCGCGGTGCTGCTGGATATCCTGGGCATCCAGCTCAGCGTGCACGGCAGCGCACACGACGGAGCGCACATGACCGTGGCCAATCATGTCTCGTGGCTGGACATCATCGTCATCGGCGCCTGCGAACCCACACGCTTCGTCGCCAAGTCCGAAATCCGCCATTGGCCGGTCGCCGGCTGGCTGGCCAACTGCACCGGCGCCTTCTACATCCGCCGCGGCAAGGGCGGCGCGCGGCCACTGCTGCACCAGCTCATCCCGCACCTGCAAAACAACGGCTGTGTCTGCGTATTTCCGGAAGGTACCAC
>JBOICL010000233.1:0-15314 GCA_050740055.1 Stenotrophobium sp. | reverse complement strand
TGCTGGCGAATCATGCCCTTGGTGTCCTTGCCTGCGGCGCCTGCCTCGGCGCGAAAACACGGTGTGTGCGCGACCCATTTCCCCGGCAGTTCTTCACCGGACAGGATTTCATCGCGCAGCAGATTGGTGACCGGCACTTCCGCGGTCGGGATCAGTCGCCAGTCCTGTTCCGTGTTCAGGGCAAACAGGTCAGCTCCGAATTTTGGCAACTGCCCGGTGCCCAGCAAACTCGCGCGATTGACAATATAGGGCACATAGAGTTCCTGATAGCCGTGTTCGCGCGTATGCACGTCGAGCATGAACTGGATCAGGGCGCGGTGCAGGCGCGCGAGTTCGCCGCGGAGCACGACAAACCGCGCACCGGTAATTTTTGCCGCCGCCGCGAAATCCATCAAGCCCAGGTCTTCGCCGAGGTCCGCATGATCCTTGACCGTGAACGGATAGGTCTTCGGCTCGCCCCAGCGGCGCACTTCGACATTCTCGTTTTCATCCTTGCCATCGGGCACGGAAGCGTGCGGAATATTGGGCAGCGCCAGCAGGAAATCATTCAACTCGTTTTGCAGCGCTTCAAGCTCCACACTCCGCGCCGCCAGATCCCGGCCCAGCCGATCGACATCCGCCATCAGCGGCGCGACATCCTGCCCCTTGGCCTTGGCAATGCCGATCGCCTTGGAGCGGCTGTTGCGCTCGGATTGCAGAGTCTCCGTCTCGATCTGCAGGCGCTTACGGCGCGATTCCAGATCGTTGAACCGCGCGAGATCGAACCTGAAACCACGACGAGCGAGTTGCGTGGCAACCTGTTCGGGCTGGGCGCGGAGAAGTTTTGGATCGAGCATGGAAGATTTTTATGACGGGAATCCGCTCATTGTAATCGGCCCGTCAACCGATACGGGAAGCTAGGGTTTCAGTACAGGTCCGGTCGTGACGCCAAACTCAGTCTCGCTCAGCGTGTAGAACAGGGAAAGCTGCTCGTGATTCAGCAGTTCCAACAGCCGCTGTGCTTAGTCCGCGCTGACGACGAACACGATCTGTACCGGCAATTCACCTGCCAGCTCGAAGAAGTGCTGTTCGTGCAGAAGCCCGTGGCGTCCATAACCGGCGATGCCGCGATAGGCGGTGCCGCCGTGGATGCCGAGCTTCTTCGCCTGTTCCAGCAGCCATTCGTAATCCAGCAGTGCGCCGTGCCTGCGGTTTTCTTGGGTGAAGAACCGCAGGAGCACACCCTTGCTCCTGGGCGCGGAACCGCCGGACATTGTTTTCGTCATGGTGTCCTCACAGTCTGACCAGCTTGAAACTGTAAATCCCCAGCAGGGTCATCGCCAGCGATCCCACAACGTGCAAGACGATGGCTCCGAAGGCCCAGCCGTATTGTTCGCGCAGGAACAGGGTCACCGTTTCCCCTGAGAAGGTAGAGAAGGTCGTCAAGCCGCCGAGAAAGCCGGTCGTGACGAACAGCCTCAGTTCGGGCGACAGCGCCTGATAGTTGGCGATGAAGCCCATGGCGATGCCCATGATGAAGCCGCCGATCCAGTTGGCCGCGAGCGTGCCCATAGGGATCGTGGGAAACATCGGATTGAGCAATGCGCCCAGCCACCAGCGCAACAAGGCGCCGAGAGCAGCGCCTACACCGACCGCAACCGCGGAAAGAAAATACATTGCAGCTCCTTGCCACCATGGCGAAACAGACACGACAGGGAGACAGTGGGCTGGAAATACGCGCCTACATGCTCCCCGCATACGGGAAACCGGTAGGCATCATCAGCCGGTGAAGGCGGTTAGCGGAGGAATGCCATCTCCGTATTGCGCGCGAAGTATAAAGCGGCCTTGAAAATCGCGTCTAGCGGGTCTTGTTGGCGGCGCGCAACTGCGCCAGTTTTTCGGCGATGCGGATTTCGAGGCCGCGCTGGGTCGGCTGGTAAAACACCGTGCCCGCGAGCTTGTCAGGAAGGAACTGCTGACCCGCGGCATGAGCGTCCTGCGCGTCGTGGTCGTAGCGGTAGTCCTTGCCGTAACCGAGTTCCTTCATCAGCTTGGTCGGTGCATTGCGGATATGCAGCGGCACTTCCAGCGTGCCGAACTCCTCCACCGCCTCCTGTGCGGATTTCAGGGCGGTATAGATCGCGTTGCTCTTGGGCGCGCAGGCCAGATAGACGATGGCCTCGGCGATGGCGAGATCGCCCTCCGGACTGCCGAGGCGTTCCCAGGTTTCCCAGGCATCAAGGCAAAGGCGCAGCGCACGCGGATCGGCCAGGCCGATGTCCTCGGAGGCCATGCGCGACACGCGGCGCGCGAGGTAACGCGGATCGCAGCCGCCGTCGAGCATGCGCGCATACCAGTACAGCGCTGCGTCGGGGTCGCTGCCGCGCACGGATTTGTGCAGCGCCGAAATCTGGTCGTAGAAATTTTCGCCCTGCTTGTCGAAGCGGCGAAAACCGCGGCCGATCAACCGCTCCAGCAGAGCATCGTCCTTCGACTTCTCCGCGCGGGACAGCTCCAGCGCGGTTTCCAGCAGGATCAGGCCGCGACGGGCGTCGCCGTCTGCCGCCTCGGCGATGCGCGCCAGCCAGTTGACGGGAATCGCATCTGCCGCGACGCCAAGTCCGCGTTCGGCGTCAGCGAGCGCACGTTCAAGCAGCATCCTGATCGCGGCTTCATCCAGCGCACGCAGCACGAACACGCGCAGCCGTGACAGCAGTGCGGCGTTGAGCTCGAACGAGGGATTTTCCGTGGTCGCGCCGATCAGCACGAAGGTGCCGTCCTCCACGAACGGCAGCAGCGCGTCCTGCTGACTCTTGTTGAAACGGTGGATTTCGTCGATGAACAGCACCGTGCGCTGCTGCTGCAAACCGCGCAGCGCCGTCTGCGCGGCGGCGGTCGCCTCGCGAATATCCTTGACGCCCGCGAGCACGGCGGACAGCGTCAGGAACTGCGCATCCACATACTGTGCGATCAGCCGCGCCAAGGTGGTTTTGCCCACGCCCGGCGGCCCCCAGAACACCATCGACGGCAGCTTGCCGGCCTCCAGCAGCGCGCGCAGCGGCGCGCCCTCGCCCAGCAGATGTTCCTGGCCGGCGACTTCGTCCAGCCGCCGCGGCCGCATGCGCTCCGCTAGCGGGATTGCCGAAAGCTTGCCGGAAACCGCCACGGAGTCCTTTGCCGTCAGCGTTTCGCCGCGTCGGCCGCGTCGATCACTTCGACACCTTTGGGCGGATCGAAGTGAAAGAGTTTTTCATCGGGCGCGTGGTTGACCTCGATGTGGCTGAAGCTCACCTCGGTCCTGCCGCCCAGTTCGTCGTAGAAAGTCATGCGCTGCGGCGTGCCGCGATCCAGCGCCAGTTCAATCGATTTGAAATCGCTGTCGGCGGATTTGGGCTTGAGCCGCACGACGTGCAGGGAGCCTCTGGTACCCGCATCTTCCAGCTTGAATTCGTCCGATAGGGCATGGCGCTGCGATAACAGTGCCGCTGGCGTGCCCTGCAGCGTGGAACTCGCCGGGCGTATCGACACCTGGCTGAGGTCGGCGTCGTACACCCAGATCCTGTGCCCGTCGCAGACGATTAGCTGCTTGTAGGGCGTGCGGTAATCCCAGCGGAATTTCCCCGGGCGCGACAGCCACATGTGGCCGGTGGTGGTTTGCAGGGTCTTGCCGTGCTCGTCGGTCTGCACCTGGCTGAAGTCGGCGCTGAGATTCTGCACGCCGTCGACGAAGCCCTTGAGCGCGGTCTGCGCGTCATCGGCCTGCGCCATTCCGCTGGCGAAGGCAAGCAGCATAGCGATCAAGATTTTTTTCATGTTCATGGTTCCGTTGGATGGCTTGGCCCCATCTTCGTTCCGTTGATGTGTCACCCGCTCTCGCGGATTGATGTGACTACACTGTTATTTTATGTTGACTATAAATAAAATATATTAATATAAAATAACATTCACACAGACAAAAAACGTCAGAGCGGGTGCCGACACGGTGCTTGCCCGAAGGACAATGGGTGCTGGAGGCGCCCGAAGCCCGCGACCCCGCGAAGGTCGGCACCCCACCGCCCGCTCCCGCACCCGTTTTGCTTCGCAAAAACGCCGTGTCGCGGGCGGGTGGATGTGTTCTTCATCGATTCGCAGGTTTTGAGAACTCACTGCGAACCATTGTTGACGAGGATGTCACGGTTGCCGCCCGGCCCGCTGGGGCCGACGATGCCGGCCGACTCCATCTGCTCGACCATGCGCGCGGCGCGGTTGTAGCCGATCTTGAGCCGCCGCTGCACCCACGACACCGAGGCCTTGCGCGTCTCCAGCACCATCGCCACCGCCTGATCGTAGAGCGGGTCGCTCTCTGCATCGCCGCCGTCGCCGTTGCTCGTATTGGCGGCTGGCTCATCGGCGAGAATGCTCTCGATGTAATCCGGCTCGCCGACCTGCTTAAGATAGGCCACCACCTTGTGCACCTCGTGATCGTCCACGAAGGCGCCGTGGATGCGCGCGACCTGGCTGGCGCCGATCGGTCGGTAGAGCATGTCGCCGTGGCCGAGCAGCGTCTCCGCGCCCATCTGATCAAGAATCGTGCGGCTGTCGATGCGCGAAGCGACCTGGAAGGCGATGCGCGAAGGAATATTGGCTTTGATCAGGCCGGTGATGACATCCACCGACGGGCGCTGCGTGGCGACGATCAGGTGAATGCCCGCGGCGCGCGCCTTCTGCGCCAGACGCGCGATCAACTCCTCTACCTTTTTGCCGACCACCATCATCATGTCGGCGAGTTCGTCGATCACCACGACGATGTGCGGCATGGTTTTCAGCAGCGACTGCGCGATGGCGGCGGAGCCGTCGTCGAACAACTGCGGCACGGCGGCCAGCGGATCCTTGAGCGGCTGGCCGATCTGCGCGGCTTCCTCGACCTTGCGGTTGAGGCCGGCGAGATTGCGCACGCCCAGCGCGGTCATCACGCGGTAGCGGCGCTCCATTTCGCTGACGCACCAGCGCAGCGCGTTGGCGGCGTCCTTCATGTCGGTCACGACCGGCGTCAGCAGGTGCGGAATATCGCCGTACACCGACAGTTCCAGCATCTTCGGGTCGATGAAAATGAAGCGCACCTGCTCGGCGGTCGCCTTGTATAGCATCGACAAAATCATGACGTTGATCGCCACTGATTTGCCGGAACCGGTGGTGCCCGCGACCAGCAGATGCGGCATCTTGGCCAGGTCCACCGAGACCGGATGGCCGGCGATGTCCTTGCCCAGCCCGACCGTCAGCGGCGAACTGGAATTCTGGTAGCCGATCGAACCGAGAATCTCGCAGAGCATCACCATCTCGCGCTTCTGGTTGGGAATCTCCAGGCCGATGACGGATTTGCCCTCGATCACCTCGATCACGCGCACGCTGGACACCGACAGCGCACGCGCCAGATCGCGCGACAGGTTGGTGATCTGCGAACCCTTAACGCCCGGCGCGGGTTGCAACTCGAAGCGCGTGATCACCGGTCCCGGCGTGGCGGCGACGACCTTCGCCTCGACGCCGAAATCGTCCAGGTGTTTTTCGACTTCGCGCGACAGGCGTTCCAGGTCTTCCGGCGTGTAATGGCGGCCGGAGGCTGGCCGCGCCGGATCGAGGATGGACAGCGGCGGCAGGGGGTCGCCGTCGAAAGCGGGCACCTCGCTCTTCGCCGCGCTGCGCGGACGCGCGGGCTTTTCCGGAGCCGGCGGCGGGGGCGCGAACATGTCGGGCTGCTCCTCCTCCGTGCCCACCACGGATGGCGCCCTGCGTTTCTTGCGCTCGCGCAGCAGAGATTCCGGCGCTGCGAGTACCGGCGCTTGCCGCGCCGCGCCAGGCACACCGAAGTGCCGATCCGTTTCAGGCTCCGCGCGCTCGTTCGCGGGCAAGCTATCCGCGCGAACGTCCTGCCGTGCCTTCATCCGCGCGATGAGCGCGAGCAGCCAGCCGCCAACATCTTCCAGCACACCCAGCCACGAAAACTGCAAAGCCACCGGCAAGGTCACCAGCAGCAGCGTCAGCAGCAGCAGGGTCGCGCCGACCACGCTGAGCGCGCCGGCGAGCAGGTCAGCCAGAGACTTGCCGGCGATGCCGCCGCTGCCCTGCGGCGCCCAATCCGGCAGCGCGCCGACGTGCAGCGCAAACAGCGCGACGATGCTGGCGAAGGCGATGATCCAGCAGATCACGCGCAGCGAGAGCGGCAGCGGATGCTCACTGCGGTGCCCGCGGAAAATCCGGATGCCGAGCCACAGCGCCGCCCAGGGCAGCAGGAACGCGCCATAGCCGAACAGCGACAGCAGCACGTCTGCGAACCACGCGCCGACCGTGCCCATGAGGTTGTGCGCCTGCTCGCCGGTGCCGGAAGACGACCAGCCCGGATCGTCGCGGCTGTAGCTGATCAGAGTGCCGAGCAGGAACAGCGCCAGCGCCGTGCATGACAGCAGGGCGACCTCGCCCGGCAGGCGTTCCAGCCAGGTCGGGCCGGCGTTTTCGTCGGTGGCGTGAGACTTGCTTTTGAACACTGCCGGGAACACCGCAGCCACAGTAGGAATTATCCCTAATGATAACAGCCCGCTTGCCGCTGTCCTGGAATAGACTCTCTTGAAAATCGCAAACAAACCTTCATTTAAGAGTGATGTCTAAATTACACGACCCCAGTGTGGCGAAGGCGATGAGCACCCAGGTTCGGCACTTTCTACTGACTCATGACGGATTGATCCGCGAGTTCAGCATGGAACAGGCGGCGCTGATTGCCGCCGGCGCCAGCCGCTTGCCGGAATTCGCCGAGAGCCGCGTGCGCTACCTGCAACTGACGGTGAACGACGAGTCGAACAACGGCGAGCTCAAGGTCCAGACCGCCGGCTCGTGCATCCGGTTCGACGCCGAGGGCCGCCTCACCGAATCCGCACCGCCGGGCGAGAACGAGCAGATCAGCCGCTTCGAGCATGACGCCGTGGTGCAGTGGGCGCTGCGCAATATTCCTGCGGTAGCGCCGACGTTTCATTGAGCAAGCGCGGCAACGCGTCCGTCCCTGCCGGTTCCTGGCGCTTGCGGCGGCATAGCCGCATCGCGGAAATCGATGCCGCCGATTGGAACCGGCTGTTCGATCCCGCCTACCCGTTCACGCGGCATGATTTTCTGCGCGCGCTGGAGGATAGCGGCTGCGTTGCGCCGCGCAGAGGCTGGCAGCCCTGCCATCTGATTCTCGAAAACGAGAGCGGCGAATTGCAGGCCGCCGCGCCGCTCTACTTCAAGCAGCATTCCTACGGCGAATTCGTCTTCGACTGGTCCTGGGCCGAGGCCAGCGAGCGCCTGGGCCTGCCCTACTATCCCAAGCTCCTGTGCGCAATTCCGTTCACGCCCTGCCAGGGCCCGCGCCTGGGCACATGCAGCGATAAGGCGCGGCTCGCGCTCGCGCAAGCACTCGCTGATCTACCGGCACAGGACGGCGTGTCCTCGCTGCATGCGCTGTTTCCCGATGAGATCGCTCAAACTGCGCTGGTGAATCAGCACGATGCACTGCTGCGCAACGATGTCCAGTTCCACTGGCACAACCGCGGTTATGCCACTTTCGACGATTTCCTCGCGCGGCTGACCTCGGACAAGCGCAAGAAAATCCTGCGCGAGCGCCGTCGAGTCGCGGAATCCGGTATCCGCTTTGAAACCGTTGTCGGGGAAACGCTGGACGAGGCGCAGTGGGCAGAAGTGCATGCGCTCTACAGCAACACCTACGAGGAACGCGGCCAGGCGCCGTATCTGAACCTCGATTTTTTCCTTGACTACGGCGCGCGCGCGGGCAGTCCCCTGCGGCTAATCCTCGGACGGGACGGCGCGCGGCTGGTGGCCGTGGCCATCACCGCGCTCGGCGACGGCACGCTCTACGGCCGCCATTGGGGTGCAGCAGAGCACTACCACAGCCTGCACTTCGAGACCTGCTACTACCAGGGCATCGATTACTGCATCCGCAATGGCATCGCCCGCTACGACGCCGGCGCGCAGGGCGAGCACAAGCTCGCGCGCGGATTCGAACCGCAGCTCACACACTCGCTGCACTGGCTGCGCGAACCGCGGCTGGCGCAGGCGGTGGCGCATTACCTGAAACGCGAACGCGCGCTGGTGGAGGCAAGGCGCGGCGAGTTGATGCACCATAGGCCCTACCGTCGAGACACCGCGAGCCGCGATGGATAATCCGATCCGCCTGCACTGGCTGGACCCGCGCGATCCGAACCAGCCCTTCCCGCCGACGCATCTGGCGATGCGCGACCCCAGCGGGCTGCTGGCGATCGGCGGCGACCTGTCCTCGACGCGCCTGCTGCGCGCCTACGCACAGGGCATTTTCCCCTGGTACAACCCTGATGAACCGATCCTCTGGTGGTGCCCCGATCCTCGCGCGGTGCTGCGCCCGGAGAACCTGCGCATCACGCGCTCGCTACGCAAAAATATCCGCCGCGCCGACTACACGGTCACGCTGGATCACGTGTTCGTACAGGTGATTGAAGCCTGCGCCAGCACGCGTCGCGGCAGCCGCGGCACCTGGCTGGGCGCCGACATGAAGGCGGCCTACACGCGCCTGCATGAGCAGGGCCACTGCCACTCGGTCGAAGTCTGGCGCGAAGGCGCGCTGATCGGCGGGCTGTACGGCCTCAGCCTCGGCCGCGCGTTCTTCGGCGAGTCGATGTTTTCGCGCGCGGATGACGCCTCCAAGATCGCCCTGCACTACCTCTGCACCCAACTCCGGGCTTGGCACTACGAACTGATCGACTGCCAGGTCAGTTCCCCGCACCTTATCAGCCTCGGCGCGGAGGAAGTCCGCCGCGAGATTTTCCTGCAAAGACTCACCGCTGCCGTACGCCAGCCCGGACGCAGCGGAAAATGGCAGTTCGATATTGAAGCGCCACCGGAAACGACACATTTGCCTGCGGAAACGATCACCCGCTAAGCCGGTTACTGGATTCCTATTTGTTTAATTATATTTACTATAATATAATTTTGTAATCATTAAATAACAGATGGAGTCACCTGAAACGGGAGAGCGGGTGCCGACACGGTGTTTGCCCGAAGGGCAATGGGTGCGGGAGGCGCCCGAAGCCCGCGACCAGCGCGAAGGCCGGCATCCCACCGCCCGCTCCCGCACCCGTTTTGCTACGCAAAAGCACCGTGTCGCGGGCGGGTGCCGCAAAGACTCCGTGTTCGTGCTAAAAATTACGCATGAGCGACATGCAGCGCGTCCAGATGTTTCTCGGCACACCGCATCTATGCGGCTACCTGCCGCAGCTCACCGCGCGCAACGCTTACGTCGATCCCGCATTCCGCATGGACAGCGGCCGCTACCAGTGGCTGGTGCAGAACGGCTTCCGCCGCAGCGGCGCGCATGTCTATCGCCCGCACTGCGCGGACTGCCAGCGCTGCATGCCCGTGCGCATCGCCACCGCGGAATTCCGGGCCAGCCGCTCGCAGCGGCGCTGCATCGCCCGCAACGGCGACCTGAAGCTGAACGTCGTCGATGATCTGGCTGACGAACATTACGAACTTTACCGCCGCTACCTAGCCGCGCGGCACCCCGGCGCCGGCATGGACGCCGACAACCGGGATGCCTTCCACAGTTTTCTCGAATGCCCCTGGGGCAAGGCTAGGTTCTGGGAATTCCGCGCGGACCAGCGGCTGCTGGCGGTGGCGGTGGTGGATGTGCTGCCGCGCGCACTGTCGGCGGTCTACACTTTTTTCGACCCCGCAGAATCCGCACGCAGCCTCGGCACCTACGCGGTGCTGGCGCAGATCGCCCACGCGCGCGAACTGGGCTTGCAGCACGTCTATCTGGGCTACTGGGTCTCCGGCAGCCGCAAGATGGACTACAAGAAAAACTTCCACCCGCTGGAACTGCTGCAAGGCCTGAACTGGCGCGCGCAGCCTCCGCCACCGCTTGGTTGATGCGCGGGGTTTTTGCAAGGATAATGCGCGCGCTTTGGTAACCCACAGGATTTATGGCAAAAGAAGATCACATTGAAATGCTGGGCTCGGTGCTGGAAACGCTGCCCAACACCACCTTCCGCGTGAAGCTCGAAAACGGCCACGTGGTCACGGCCCACATCTCCGGCCGCATGCGCAAGAACTACATCCGTATCCTCACCGGCGACAAGGTCACGGTGCAGCTCACGCCCTACGATCTGACCAAGGGCCGTATCACCTTCCGCGACAAGTGACTTTTCGGCTTGCGCCGGAATGACGTTAAAAACGACAAAGCCCGCTGATGCGGGCTTTGTCGTTACAGTAATCGCAGCACGCTATTGCAGCGGGTGCGCGCGCAGAAACGCATACATCTGTGTGCTCCAGGTCAGCGGCCAGCGCAGATGATTCACTGCGCCCACCGAACCGAGTGCGCCGGACGGCCCCGACGGCACCACGGTCTGGTCCGCACAGGCTGCGTCGCAGGCCTGCACCTCATTGAACAGTTCGTCGATGATGACCGGGCGCTGCACCAGCTTGGGATAGAGATTGTTCAGCGTCTGGTGAAACTTCGTGCCAGTCTGGCAGATGCCGATGATGTCGCACTGATTGTGGATGTCCATCAACGGCGTCAGCGCGGTCGCAAACGGAGTCTGCGCACCAGGATCGGCCACATCGCTGAACGGATCGGGCGAAGAATAGACCGCCGCCGCCGCGATCCCTGGCGTATTCAGCGCATACAGTTGCGCCATCGCCGCGCCGTTGGACCAGCCGCTCATGTAGATACGCCTGGTATCGACGATACCGGTATCTTTTACCGCAGCGATGAAGTGATCGATGGCTGCGACATCGACATTGAGCGCGGGGCTGCTGCGGTCGAGGTTGCGGTACCAGTTGTCCCAGCCCACACCGGTGTCGTCGGGAAAAGGATAGTAGTGATGAGTATCGCGGCCCTCCGGCATCAGCAGAATGAAACCCTTGCGCGCCGGATCGCCGGTGAGGTCTGCGCTGGCGGCGTCGGTTACAAAGCCGGTCAGAGGCGCGGTTTTATCGGCGGAGAACAGTGATGGATTCAGGTACACCAGCAAAGGCAACAGATGCTGCACGCTCGCGCCGGCCGGGTTGATCAGACAGGCGTTGCGCGCCTCACCCGAAGGATCGGTCCAGTTCATGACTGTGCCGCTTTCGAGCTGGCAAAGATTGAGCATGGTCTGCAAGCCGTCCAGCGACATCGTGCTCTTGGCCGGCGGATCGCCGTAGGTGGACGGCGCTCCCAGTGGCACACCGCCGGTGTCGGCATTCCCCGGACTGTTCGATCCACCACAGGCGGACAGTAACGCCGTCAACGCGACGGCAGTGTTGAAGGTTTTGAGCCGCACCTTGTTTCTCCGTTCACGGACTTACGGCAGGACTGCGATCCGGCCTGATGATCGGATGCTTGGGTGTTTGGGCAATCACACCGGTTCGAGCTGCGCCGCCTTCTCGCGCGCCTCGATTTCGAATTCCAGCTTGCCGTCCTTCACCGTCACCGTCACCTGCCCGCCGTTGGCGAGCTTGCCAAACAGCAGCTCCTCCGCCAGCGGCCGCTTGAGATTTTCCTGGATCACACGCGCCATCGGCCTCGCCCCCATCTTCACGTCGTAGCCGCGCGCGGCGATCCACTCCTTCGCATCCTCTTCGACATCCAGATGCACCTGCTTGGCGGAAAGCTGCTCCTCGAGTTGCATGAGGAACTTGTCCACCACGCGTGCGACTTCCGGCTTGCCCAGCGGCGCAAACGGCACGATGGCATCAAGGCGGTTGCGGAATTCCGGCGTGAACATCTTGCGGATCACTTCCAGCGCGTCGGTCGTGTGGTTCTGCTCTGCGAAGCCCATGCTGCGGCGCGCGGATTCCTCTGCGCCGGCATTGGTGGTCATGATCAGGATCACGTTGCGGAAATCCGCGGCGCGGCCGTTGTTGTCGGTGAGCGTGCCGTGATCCATGACCTGCAAGAGCAGGTTGAACACGTCCGGATGCGCCTTCTCAACCTCGTCCAGCAGCACCCCCGCGTGCGGATGCTTGATAACGCCCTCGGTCAGCAGGCCGCCCTGGTCAAATCCGACATAGCCCGGCGGCGCGCCGATCAGGCGGCTGACCGTGTGGCGCTCCATGTATTCGCTCATGTCGAAGCGCAGCAGTTCGATGCCCAGCAACTGCGCAAGCTGACGCGTGACCTCGGTCTTGCCGACGCCGGTGGGGCCGGCCAGCAGGAAATTGCCGATAGGCTTGTCCGGATTGGCCAAACCTGAACGCGCCAGCTTGATGCAGGATGCAAGCTGCTCAATGGCCTTGTCCTGGCCGAAGATGGTGAGCTTGAGGTCGCGCTCCAGAGTCGCCAGCCGGTCGCGGTCGTTGCTGGACACGCTCTTGGGCGGAATGCGCGCGATCTTGGCGACAGTCTCCTCGATGTCGCGCACTTGCACGGTCTTGCGGCGCTTGGATTCCGGCAGCAGGCGCAGACGCGCGGCAGCCTCGTCGATCACGTCGATAGCCTTGTCCGGCAGATGGCGGTCGGTGATGTGCCGCTCCGACAGTTCCACCGCCGAGCGCAGCGCGCCGCGCGTGTACTGCACCTGGTGGTGTTCCTCGAAACGCGCGCGCAGGCCTTCGAGAATTTTCACCGTATCCTCGACGGACGGTTCCGGCACATCGATTTTCTGGAAACGCCGAGCCAGTGCGCGGTCCTTCTCGAAAATGCCGCGGTATTCCTGGTAGGTGGTCGAGCCGCTGCAGCGCAGTTCGCCCGAGGCCAGCAGCGGCTTGAGCAGATTGGAAGCGTCCATCACGCCGCCGCTGGCCGCGCCCGCGCCGATGATCATGTGGATTTCGTCGATGAAGATGATCGAGCCGGGGATGCGCTGTAATTCCTGCATCACCGACTTGAAGCGCTTCTCGAAATCGCCGCGGTACTTGGTGCCGGCGATCAGCGCGCCGAGATCGAGGCTGTACACGATCCCCGCGCGCAGCAGATCCGGCACGCGGCCTTCGACGATCAGCCAGGCCAGGCCCTCGGCGATGGCGGTCTTGCCGACGCCCGCTTCGCCGACCAGCAGCGGATTGTTCTTGCGGCGGCGGCACAGTGTCTGCATCACGCGCTCGATCTCGTTCTCGCGGCCGATCAGCGGATCGATCCGGCCCTTGGCGGCGCGCTCGTTGAGGTTGACGGTGAACTGTTCCAGCGCGGTCTTCTGCGCCTCGCGCGGGCTGGCGGATTCTTCTTTTTCCTCGCTGTCAGGCGCGGGCTGCGGCGCGGCACCGTTGCGCGCGATGCCGTGGGAAATGAAGTTCACCACGTCCAGGCGCGCGACGCCCTGCTCGCCGAGCAGGTATACCGCGTGCGTATCCTTTTCCGCGAACATCGCGACCAGCACGTTGAGCGTGGACACCTGCTTCTTGCCCGCGGCCTGCACGTGGTAGATCGCGCGCTGCAGCACGCGCTGGAACGACAAGGTGGGCTGCACCTCGTGGCGCTCGCCGTCCTTGATCGCCTGCACGTTGTCACGGATGTATTCGCGCAGCGCCTGTTCGAGCTTGTCCATGTCGGCGCCCGCGGCGGTCAGCGCCTCGGAGACGTTGGCGTCGGACAGCAGCGCCAGCAGCAGGTGCTCGACCGTGAGCAGATCGTGGCCTTCCATGCGCGCGGTGACAAAGGCCGCATCGAGGGCTTTCTGGAGTTCTTCGCTGAGCATCAGGTTTTCTCCATGACCGTCAACAAGGGGTGCTGGTGTTTGCGCGCGTAGGCGTTGACCTGCGCAGTCTTGGTTTCCGCGATCTCGACGGGAAAAATCCCCGCGACGCCGCGGCCGTGAGTGTGGATTTCAAGCATGATCTGTACCGCCTTTTCGCGCTGGTGACGGAAAAACTGCTGCAAGACCTGGACCACGAAATCCATCGGCGTGTAGTCGTCGTTGACCATCACCACCCTGTACATAGGCGGCAGCTTCAGCTTCGGCTTGGCTTCCTCGACCGCCAGCCCGTGACCCTGTTCGTATTGCTTGTCGCTCATAGATGCAGTTTAACCAAATGTCGGCCGCCTCAAACCTTGGACACCGATATGGCGACAAGTGACACGGATTACAAGGATGAATGTCGCCCGCTCCGGCTGTTTGTGTCTGATTCATTGTTCCATATTAGAGTGTTATTTTATTATTATTTGGTATATAATCACAATTCGCCCAGCCTGCATGACCAGAGCGGGTGCCGACTCGGTGCTTGCCCGAAGGGTAATGGCCGCGGGAGGCGCCCGAAGCCCGTGACATTGCGAAGGTCGGCACCCCCACCGCCCATTCCCGCACCCGTTTCGCCACGCAAAAACACCGCGTCGCGGGCGGGCGACTTCGGAACCTTGCTAAAACGCCGCGATACCGGTCTGTGCGCGTCCGAGTATCAGCGCATGCACGTCGTGCGTCCCCTCGTAGGTATTCACCGTCTCCAGGTTGAGCAGGTGGCGGATCACGTGATACTCGTCGCTGATGCCGTTGCCGCCGTGCATATCGCGCGCCAGCCGCGCCACATCCAGCGCCTTGCCGCAGTTGTTGCGCTTCATCAGCGACACCATCTCCGGCGCCGCCCGGCCCTCGTCGAACAGCCGGCCGAGGCGCAGCGCGCCCTGCAGGCCCAGCGCGATCTCGGTCTGCATGTCTGCGAGCTTCTTCTGGATCAACTGGTTGGCCGCCAGCGGCCGGCCGAACTGCTTGCGATTCAGCGTGTAGTCGCGCGCCGCCTGCCAGCAGAATTCCGCCGCGCCCATCGCGCCCCAGGCAATGCCATAGCGCGCCTTGTTGAGACAGCCGAACGGCCCTTTCAGCCCTTCCGCGCCCGGCAGGCGGTTGTCGTCCGGCACCGGCACCTCGTCCATCAGGATCTGGCCGGTGATCGACGCGCGCAGGCTGAACTTGCCCTCGATGGCCGGCGTCGCCAGTCCCCGCATGCCGCGTTCGAGGATGAAACCGCGGATGACATCGCCCTCGTCCTTGGCCCAGACGATCATCACGTCCGCGACCGGCGCGTTGCTGATCCAGGTCTTGCTGCCCGACAGGCGCCAGCCCGCGCCATCACACCGCGCCCGAGTGCGCATGCCGCCTGGATCGGAGCCGAAATCCGGCTCGGTCAGACCGAAGGCGCCGATGAGTTCGCCGCTGGCCAGACGCGGCAGGTATTTGCGCTTCTGCGCCTCGGTTCCGTAGGCATGAATCGGGTACATGCACAGGCTGGACTGCACCGACATCGCCGAGCGATAGCCGGAGTCCACGCGCTCCACCTCGCGCGCGATCAGGCCGTAGTAGACGTGACTGCCGCCGGGACAGCCATAGCCTTCGAGCGTGACGCCAAGCAGGCCCAGTGCGCCCATCTCG
>JBOICL010000232.1:0-1368 GCA_050740055.1 Stenotrophobium sp. | reverse complement strand
TTTCTGCTCATCATCTTCAAGATCGCCACGCTGTATTCGCCACTGAAGCTGTTTGTGCCCACTAGCGCCGTTTTCTTTTTCCTGGGCTTCAGCTATTACCTATATACCTTTGTGATGGAACATCGGTTTACCAACATGAGTGCGTTATTGCTAAGTGCAGGCGTGATTGTGTTTCTGATCGGACTGATATCCGAGCAGATCACTGCACTTACCTATCGCAAGGGCGAATAATACGATGTTGGCTCCAAAGTCCCAGTCTGGGTGGGCGTGAGAAGATCTGTCGCATCAGAACTCTCAATCGATAACGCAGCCCAATAATGCGAATGCCGTCCTCTCAAAGCCTTGTTCCTTGAATCAGTTGCAGGCCATGGCCGACGAATGGTTTGAAATCAGCGACATTCAAGGTCAGGAACTCCGCTCCAGCGTGGATTGCGCAAGCGGCGATCAGGGCGTCGGTTTTTAGGGTGCGGCGCCTGCCTGCATTGTTGAATAGTTCGGCAGCCAAAACCACATCTGTGGTGTCCACTGCGGCGACGTTACGTCGAATAAAGGCTTCGGCAAGCCGTACTTCTTGCTCATCAACAGGCCCGATCAGGAACTCGTACCACACGACCGCGCATACCGCGGCGGACTCACCAGACAATATACGCGTGATGGCCGGGTGCCCATCTCGCGCCCATATCGGCAACGCGATCAGTGCATTGGTGTCCAGATGTATCACGGTGGGTTGTGCTCGATTCTGCGGTCGTCGTCAGCGTGCCGTTGAGCGCGTAGATCGCGGATTGCGCGCATGGTTTTTTCGCGGCTGCGCGGCAGTGGTTGCGCCCGGTAGTGAGCGATCACATCCGTAGGCGAGAGCGCATCTTGCCCGGCTGGTCCGCTAGTGGCCTGCCGCACGGAGCGGCGGATCACTTCAGCTTGCGACACTCCCCAGGTGCGAGCCAAGCGTTTGACGCTCTGCGCGGTTTCAGTGTCCAAGGCGTAAGTTGAGCGAACCGACATGATGGCCATGATCAATCTCGTTGATAGCATGCAAGTATGTAGTGATGGTATGGCATACATGCTATCCCTGCAAGCAATACAACGCGTTGATCTGCTGCCGGGTGACTGAATAAGGCATGGTCAAGCAATTCAGGATTGACTTAGTCTATTGACTAGACTAATTTTGGTGAGATGGAAACCATCAACGTTCACGAAGCCAAGACTCATCTCTCGCGCCTGCTTGATCGTGCTCACGCTGGTGAGGAGATTGTGCTGGCAAAGGCCGGCAAGCCCTATGCACGGCTGGTGCCGCTGAAAAGCACCAAACGCAAACTGGGGTTTATCGAGGGCCACCTCGATGACAGTTTTTTCGACCCTCTGCCCGAA
>JBOICL010000231.1:0-10433 GCA_050740055.1 Stenotrophobium sp. | reverse complement strand
TGCGGTGAGCTATGCCCACCAGCAGCACATCATTCATCGCGACATCAAGCCCGCCAACATGATGCTGCTGGCAGAGAGCAAGACCATCAAGCTGATGGACTTCGGCATCGCGCGCATCGCCGACTCCAGCAAGACCAAGACCGGCATGGTGCTCGGCACGCCATCGTACATGTCGCCGGAACAGCTCTCCGGCAAGCGCGTGGATGGCCGCTCCGACCTGTTCTCGCTGGGCGTCACACTCTATCAACTGCTCACCGGCAGCCTGCCATTTCAGGCGGACTCGATGGCGACACTGATGTTCAAGATCGCCAACGAGCCGCACGGCAATCTCATCATCATCCGCCCCGATCTGCCGCCGCCGCTCAATGATGTAATCGATCATGCGCTGCAAAAAGACGCCGAAAAGCGCTATCAGCGCGGCGGCGAGATGGCGCGCGACCTGCGGCAAATCCTTAGCGGGATGAGTCCGGCCTGAAGTCCGCATGGCCCTCAAGAACAAGGTCACCACCGCCCTCCTGACGGATGTCGGCCGCCTGCGCAAGAACAACGAGGACGCGATCGCCGAGGATCCAGAACTCGGCCTGCTGGTGCTGGCCGACGGCATGGGTGGCTATAACGCGGGCGAAATCGCCAGCGGCATCGCCATCACCACCGTTCTCGACCAGGTCAAGCGCGACTGGCACTCACTCAAGCACGGCGCACTCGATCCGGCCAGCGGCTACTGTGCGGAAGGGCTGCTGCTGCGCAGCGCCATCGAAAACGCGAACGCCACCATCAAGCAGGTGGCACAAAGCCAGCCACAATGCGCCGGCATGGGCACGACCATCGTCTGTTGCATCCTGCACGAAGCGGTCCTGTCCATCGCCTATGTTGGCGACTCCCGTCTCTACCGCTATCGCGATGGCCATCTGGAGCAGATCACCCGCGACCATTCGCTGGTCGAGGAGCTGATCGCGCGAGGGCATTACAGCCGCGAAGATGCTACACGGCTGGTGCGCAAGAACATCGTCACACGGGCACTGGGCGTGGAGGACAGAGTGCAAGTGGATATCATCGAGGAGACCCTCGAGACCGGCGATATCCTGCTGCTGTGCTCCGACGGCCTCAACGATATGGTCGATGATGAGACAATTGGCTTAACACTGGGCAAATATGCTGATAGTGTTGAACTGGCGGGCAAGGCACTCATCAACCATGCCTTGGAAAACGGCGGAAAAGATAATGTTTCAATTGTGCTGGCGCGAGTTGACACTGCACTTACAAGCCGCGGCTGGCGCTGGTTCGATCGGCTGATGGAATGGTTCTGAGAGGAAACTATATGGGCAAACTCATCGTCACTGACGCCGCCGGCAACAGCCAGGAATATCCGCTTTCAAAGGAGCGCATGACGATCGGCCGTCATCCGGACAACGATATCTGCATCGCCGACAAGGCGATCTCAGGTAATCATGCCGCGGTCATCACGATCCTGCAGGACTCCTTCCTGGAAGACCTGGGCAGCACCAACGGCACCGTAGTCAACGGCAAAACCATCACCAAGCATCCGCTGTCGCATGGCGACATCATCACCCTGGGCCGCAATACGCTCAGGTATGAAGGCGAGCAAGGCGGCGGCGAAGATGATTTTGAAAAAACCATGATTCTGAAACCGGGCCAGTTTGGCGCCGCTTTTGATTCACAGGTCAACAAGGCTGCCGCTGTTCCGGGCATGCCTCCCTCCCCTACCCCTGCCGCATCACCAGCCAAACCGCTGCTGGGCAAGCTACGCGTCGCCAGCGGCCCCAGCACCGGCAAGGAACTTGAACTTTCAAAAGCGCTCACGACCATCGGCCGCCCCGGCGTGCAGGTCGCAGCCATTACACGCCGGGCCGACGGTTACTACATCGTCCACGTCGGAGGACAAGCCGGGGGGCGCAGACCCATCATCAATGGCATGGAAATCGACTCACAGGCACGCAAGCTAGCGCACAACGACAGCATAGAACTGGCCGGAACCAAGATGAACTTCCTGCTGACCTGATCGATAGCCATGAATTTGCACAAAAAAGGCCACTTCTGTGGCTTTTTTTGTGCCTTTGGCCTGCTATGAAAGAACTTCGACACGGGCGGCCTGTCCACTTTTAAGTCCGGCCTGCGATCTGGGTGGGGCAAAACAGCGTCAGGAGGTTTTTATGACCCGCAAACTGGTTTTTTCCGCACTCATCCTGGGCCTTGCGACAGCGGCCTACGCAGCCGACCCGGCACCCGCCGCTACGACAACGGCGGCAAAGTCCGTCAAAGCAGATAGCGCAATCAGCAGGCCGGATTGCATACGCAGCACCGGGTCGCTAATCCTGCCCAAGAATGGCGGCTGCCTGAATGTCCCCGGCAGGGCTTACACCCGCGAGGATATCGAACGCACTGGAGCCATCACGACATCCGGTGCGCTACAAATGTTGGACCCCTCGATCACGATTCGTCATTGAGTTTCGCGGATCGCTGACGGCTCTCACGAGTCCTTGTGGATGAAGCGCACGCGCTGCGTGAGTCCGCAGAAGAGTTCGTAGGCCAGGGTTCCTGCATAGCGCGCGATTTCTTCTGCCGGCAGTCCCTCACCCCAGATGCGCACGGCATCGCCGACGGCAGCGCCGGGCACGAGGCGCAGATCGACGGTGATCATATCCATGGAGACGCGGCCGGCAATCGGCACGCGTTTTCCGCGTATCAGTACCGGGGTGCCACTGGGCAGGCTGCGATGAACACCGTCGGCGTAACCCACCGCGACCACGCCGACCCGCATGCGCTCGGGGCAGCGGTAGGTGCGCCCGTAGCCGATGGTTTCGCCGGCAGCGTATTCGCGAACCGCAATCAGACGGCTTTCCAGCGTCATCACCGGCTTCAGTCCCAATTCTGCAGCAGACTTGTCCGCCAACGGTGAAGCGCCGTAGAGCATCAGCCCGGGCCGCACCCAGTCGGCACGCGTTTCCGGCCAGGCTAGAATGCCGGCGGAATTGGCGATGGACCGGTCTCCCGGAATGTTCCTGAGCGCGTCATTGAAGCGCACGACCTGCTCGTGGGTGAACGGATTTTCCGGTTCATCGGCACAGGCCAAATGGGTGATCCAGCCCATGAAGCGCCAATGCGGATGACGGTGCAGCGCGGCATGCAGCTTGGGCACATCGGCCAGCGGAAATCCCAGCCGGTGCATGCCGCTGTCGAGCTTGAACCACAGGCTGACTTCGGCGCTTTCCGGCAGCGCCTCCAGCAGTTTCAGTTGCCAGTCGGCGTGCACCACCACCTGCAAGCGCTCATAGACGGCAAGCGCCGCTTCCTCGCTGGAAATAATGCCTTCCAGCAAGGCGATGGGCGTGGTGATATGCGCGTTGCGCAACTGCATCGCTTCTTCCATGCAGGCGACGGCGAAGGCATCCACCTGTGCCGCCTCCAGCGCGCGCGCCACCGGCACCGCACCGTGGCCGTAGGCATCCGCCTTGATCGCCGCCAGCACGCGCGTGCCGGGCGCATAGCGCCGCACCAGTCCCAGGTTGTGCCGGATCGCCGCGAGATCGATCGTGGCGGTTACGCGTGGACTCATGAATGCCCGTAGTCGGCGCTGTAGCCGTGCGCGAGGTTTTCGAAGCGCGTGAACTGACCGAGAAACGTCGTCCTGACCATGCCGAGGGGACAGTTACGCTGCTTGGCGATAATGATTTCGGCGGTGCCCTTGTCGGGCGATTCCTTGTTGTAAACCTCGTCACGGTAGATGAACGCGACGACGTCGGCGTCCTGCTCGATACCACCCGATTCACGCAGGTCCGACATGCGCGGCCGCTTGTTGTCGCGCTGCTCGACGCCGCGATTGAGCTGCGACAGCGCGATCACCGGGATCGCCAGTTCCTTGGCCAGCGCCTTGAGGCCGCGCGAAATCTCGGAGATTTCGTTGGTGCGGTTTTCCTTGTTGCCAGGCACCTGCATGAGCTGGATGTAATCCACCACGATGACCTGGATATCATGCCGCTGCTTCATGCGGCGCGCGCGAGCACGCAACTCCAGCGGTGACAGCGCGCCGGTTTCGTCGATGTACAGTGGCGCTTCGCGCACCAGTCCGCCTTGAGAGACGAGACGATCCCAGTCACGGTCTTCGAGATCGCCCGCGCGGAGCTTGCCCATGTCGATGCGCGCAAATGACGACAGCACGCGCAGAGCCAGTTGCTCCGCGGGCATTTCCATGCTGAAAACCGCCGCAGCCTTTTTTTCATACAGCGCGATGTGCTCTGCGATATTCAGCGCAAAGCTGGTTTTACCCATGGATGGGCGGCCGGCAATGATCACCAGATCGCCCGGATGCAGACCCGTGGTCAGCTTGTCAAATTCGCTGAAACCGGTGGACAGGCCCGCCAGCCCTTTTGGATTGTTGCGCATCTCCTCGATGCGCTTCTCCACCGCGTCCATGAGCTTGGGCATGGCGGAGTAATCATTCTGCGCGTGCTGCGCCTTGTTGCGGATGGCGAAAACTTTCTGCTCGGCGAGATCGATCAGTTCCGCATGGCCGCGCCCATCGGGCCGGAAGCCCATTTCGGCGATGTCGCTGCCGGCCGCGATCAGCGTGCGCAGCACCGCGCGCTCGCGCACGATCTCAGCATAGGCCAGCACGTTGGCGGCGCTGGGCGTGTCGTTGGCCAGCGTGCCCAGGTAGCTGACGCCGCCCGCTTCCTCCAGGCGGTTGTGATGACGCAGATGTTCGCACAGCGTGATGAAATCGCAGGGCTTGTTGCTACCGCAGAGTTCTGCGATGGCGCTGTAGATCAGCTGGTGATCGGCGCGGTAGAAATCCTGCGCCGAGATGCGGTCGGAAAGATCGTTCCAGGCGCGGTTGTCGAGCATCAGGCCGCCCAGCACTGACTGTTCGGCTTCGATGGAGTGCGGCGGCAATTTGGGCGACGGGCTCACGGCTGATCTTTTTTATGGGCTCGAAATGACTGCGGCCCGCACGAGGCGGGCCGCAAGTTTACCGCAGAGCGAAAAGGAATTAACCCTTCAGCTCTTCGACCACGACCGTGAGGCTGGTCTCGACTTCGGTGTGCAGGCGCACCGCGATCTGGTAGCTGCCAACCTGGCGGATCGGACCGGACAGCATGTCGATCTCGCTCTTCTTCAGCGGTAGGCCCTGTTCCTCGGCGGCCCGCACGACATCAGCCGGACCCACGGAACCGTAGAGCTTGCCTTCTTCGGCGGCCAGCGCCTTGATGGTGACGCTCTTGCCCGCGATCTGTTCGGCGCGCAGCTTGGATGCGCTGAGGCTGTCAGCGGACTTCTTGATCAGCTCGGCCTTGCGCGTCTCGTAAACCTTGCGGTTGGCGTCGGTGGCGGGCAGCGCCTTGCCATTGGGCAGCAGGTAGTTGCGGCCGTAGCCGGGCTTGACGTTGACGGTGTCGCCGAGGTCGCCGAGCTTCTTGACCTTCTCAAGCAGGATAACTTGCATGGCGGGCTCCCTTACTCGTGCTTGTCGGTGTAGGGCAGCAGGGCCAGGAAACGCGCGCGCTTGATGGCGACGGCGAGCTGGCGCTGGTAGCGCGACTTGGTGCCGGTGATGCGGCTGGGCACGATCTTGCCGTTCTCACCGATGTACTGCTTGAGCGTGGCGAGATCCTTGTAGTCGATCTCGGTGGCACCCTCGGAGGTGAACTTGCAAGTCTTCTTGCGGCGGAAATAAGCGGCCATTATTGGGCTCCTGCTTCGGCGGCCACAGCGGGCTCGGCGGCGGATTCGGATTCTTCGGCGACAGCGGCGTCATCGCCGCGCGGGCGGTATTCGCCCTTCTTCTCGTCGTCCGGGTTCTTGAACAGCGGCGACTGCGTGACGACGGCGTCATCGCGGCGCGCCACCAGCTTGCGGATCACGGCGTCGTTGAAACGGAACGCGTTCTCCAGTTCAGCCAGCGCAGCGTCGGTGCATTCCACGTTCATCAGAACGTAGTGTGCCTTGTGCGCCTTGGCGATGGGATAAGCCAGCTGGCGACGGCCCCAGTCTTCGAGGCGATGAACCTTGCCGCCGTCGGCCTGGACCATGTTCTTGTAGCGCTCGATCATGGCGGGGATCTGTTCACTCTGGTCCGGGTGCACCATGACGACGATTTCGTAGTGTCGCATTGCATCTCCTTGTGGATATGCCTTTCGGCATAGCTCCCCATTGATTGGTGGAGCAAGTCGGTTAAAACCTCGCACAGTTTGCGCGGGGGCGCGGATTCTAGGGGAATCAGCCGCTTGTTGCAATGCGGCAGAGCTTATTTCTTCCGCGCCGGGCCACTTCGCTGGCGGAAGGCTTCATACAGGCACACCGCCGCCGCCACCGACACATTCAGGCTCTCGGTTTTACCGCGCATGGGGATTTTCACCAGCCGGTCGCAGGCCTCGCGGGTGAGCCGGCGCATGCCCTCGCCTTCCGCGCCCATCACCAGCACCAGCGGGCCGGTGAGATCGACCTCGAACAGAGTCTGCTCGGCCTCGCCCGCCAAGCCGGTGAGCCAGTAGCCCAGCTCCTTGAGACGCTCCAGCGTACGCGCCAGATTGGTCACGGCGATCACCGGCACGCGCTCGGCTGCGCCTGCCGCCGCCTTGCGCGTGACTGCGGTCAGACCCGCCGAACGATCGCGCGGGATGATGATGGCATCGACGCCGGCCGCCTCCGCCGTACGCAGGCAAGCCCCGAGGTTATGCGGGTCCTGCACGCCATCCAGCACCAGCAGCAGACGCTCCGGCGTCGCCGGAACCTCCAGCGCATCTTCGCCCTGGAATTTGCGTTCCGGCAGCATCGCCAGTACGCCCTGATGACGCAATTCCGGCGCGCGCAGATCCAGATCGGAACGGGGACGCGAATAGACCGGGATTTGCAGGCTGTCAGCCAGACCCCGGACGCGCTGTGCGCGCTCGTCCTGGCGGCTGTCGGACAGCCAGATTTCGAAAGGTTTTTCCGCGCCGTCTTCGAGCGCGGCCAGCACTGCGTGGAAGCCGCCTATGACCGTGTATTGCGCCACTTTGGTGTCACCCGCTCCTGCGTATTTCGCTGAGGAGAATGTTATAAATAACTAATAATAGCTAATTACACTTAATTTATTAAAACAATTATTTCACTGCATACAGGCAGAGCGGGTGACGCGCACCGCGCTCAAGCACCCAGATAAGGCGGCGGCATCCAGGCCTGCGGCTCGCGTCCTGTTACCACCGGCTTGATCACCAGATCGACGCCGCGATTCTGACGCTGACCTTCCGCGGTCTGGTTTGACGCCACCGGCTCGCGCGCACCGCGGCCCTCGTAGCGCAGCCTTGCCGCCGATACACCCTGCCTGCCCAGGTAGGCCGCAAGCGAGGCGGCGTGACGTTCGGACAGGCTCTGGGCCGCGGGCTCACTTACGCTAGCGTCCTCGTGGCCAACGACATGAATCACGCAGTGGCCGTACTGGCGCAGCACGGCCGCAATGCGGCTGTACAGATCCAGCGCCGATACCTGCAACTGCCCGCTGTCGGGCTCGAAGCTGACATCGCCGGTCACGCGCAGCAGCAGCGATCCGTCCGCGAGCGCGGCCAGCGACAGCTCCTGCTGCTTCAATTCCGGCGAAAGTTGCTGCGCCATCTCTGCACGCAACTCCGCCATGTATGGCGCCACCTCGTCTGCGGCAATGCCGCTGACGCCCATGCCGACATAGACATCGCGCGGCGCGTTAGCGGCTTCACTTTCAGCAACCGTGCCTGACGGCTGCGCAGGATGATTCGCACAGGCCGCAAGCGCCAGCGTCAGCAAAACCATCAACAACGCAGCGCGGCGCTTCATCAGGATTTTCCTTTTCCCTTGCCGCGACCTCTGCCCCGGCCGCGGCCCTTGCCCTGCTTTTTGCCATCGCTCTTTGCCGGTTCGTGGCCCGCTTTCGCGTTCGGGGAGGGCTTGCCCGGTTTTGGCGCTGCGGCTTTGCCGCCGCGAGGCGTATCGGCGGCGAGTTCCAGGTCGATCTTGCGCTCGTCGAGATTCACGCGGATCACGGAAACCCGCACGCGGTCGCCGAGCGCATATACGCGGCCCGTGCGCTCACCCACCAGCCGGTGATGCTTGGGCTCATGCTGGTAGTAGTCGTTCTTCAGAGACGACACATGCACCAGCCCGTCGATATACAGGCCGTCCAGTTCCACGAACAGGCCGAAGCTGGTGACAGAGGTGACGATACCGGCGTATTCCTCGCCGACGCGGTGCTGCATGAACTCGCACTTGAGCCAGTTGGAAACATCGCGCGTGGCCTCGTCAGCGCGCCGTTCGGTCATCGAACAATGCGTGCCGAAACCCGCCATCTGCTCGGTCGTGTAGACAAACGGAGCGACGGCCTTGCGCTTGAAAATGTTCGAGGCCTTGCGCTGGTTCTGCAGCGCGTACTTGATCGCGCGATGCAGCAGCAAATCCGGGTAGCGGCGGATCGGCGAAGTGAAATGCGCGTAATGCGTCAGCGCCAGGCCGAAGTGGCCAGTGTTCACCGGGTTGTATTGCGCCTGCATCATCGAGCGAAGCAGCACGGTCTGCACCAGTCCCGCGTCCGGGCGGCCCCTGGTCAGCGCCAGCGTCTTGGCGTAATCCATCGCCTGTGGCTTGGCTCCACCGCCGAGCTTGAGGCCGCGTCCGGCGAGGAACTCACGCAGCGCGAGCACCTTGGTCGGGTCCGGGTCGTCGTGAATGCGGTACAGCGTCGCCAGCTTGGCCTTCTCGACCAGCTTGGCCGACTCAACATTGGCCGCGATCATGCACTCCTCGATCAGCCGGTGCGCGCGGTTGCGCTTGACTGGCACGATCTTCTCGATCTTGCGGTCTGCGCCGAACACGATGCGCGTTTCGGTGCTTTCAAAATCAATCGCGCCACGTTTCTCACGCGCCGCGAACAGCGCTTCAAAAACCTGGTTCAGCGCTTGCAGATGCGGCACCAGCGCCGCGCGCTTTTTGGCCAGTTCGCCATCGGGGTCATCGAGTATCACGGCCACGTCTTCATAGATCAGCCGCGCCTTCGAACGCATCACGCCTTCGAAGAAGCGCGCCTTGTCGATCTCGCCAGACGGCAGCACGCGCATCTCGCAGACCATGCACAAGCGATCAACATCGGGATTGAGCGAGCACAGGCCGTTCGACAGTTTCTCCGGCAGCATCGGGATCACGCGCTGCGGGAAGTACACCGAATTCCCACGCCGCAGACCTTCCTGATCCAGCGGCGAACCGGGCATCACGTAAGCCGAAACATCGGCAATCGCGACCCACAGGGTCCAGCCTTTCTTCTCTGGCCGGCAATACACCGCGTCGTCGAAATCTCGCGCGTCGGCGCCGTCGATGGTGACCAGCGGCAACTTGCGAATGTCCTCGCGGTTCTGCATCTGCTCCGGCTGCACCGTATCGGGAATTTCCTCCGCCTCGCGCTCGACCGCGTCCGGCCAGTCGTGCGGGATGTTGTGCGCACGCAGCGCCGCTTCGATCTCCATGCCCGGCGCCATGTGCTCGCCAAGGATTTCTATGATCCTGCCCACTGGCAGTGTGCGCGTACCCGGCGGCGCGGTGATCTCGGCCACCACCATCTGTCCGCGTTGCGCGCCCATGCGCTGATCCGGCGGGATCAGCAGGTCCTGCTGCACACGCGGGTTTTCCGGGATCACGTAGCTGATGCCCTGGTCCATGTGCAGGCGGCCGACCACGGTGCGCGTACCGCGCTCCAGCACTTCCGCAACCGAGCCTTCCGGCCGGCCCTTGAAATCAGTGCCGGAAATCCGCACCAGCACACGGTCGCCGTTCATCAGCGAACGCATCTGCCGCGGCGGCAGGAAAACATCCGGCCCGCCTTCGTCGCGGATCAGGAAACCGAAGCCGTCGCGGTGCGCCTGCACTACGCCGGCGACCAGGTTCATGCGCGTCACCGCGCCCCAGGCGCCCTTGCGGTTCTGCAAAACCTGGCCTTCGCGCAGCATGGCGATCAGGCGGCGCTCCAGCGCAAGTTGCTGCGTCGCGTCGGCAAGATGGAAGTGGACGATCAGCTCGTTGAGCGTCTGCGGCCCGGCATCCGTAGTCAGCGTTTTAAGGATCAGGCTGCGGCTGGGAATGGGATTTTCGTAGCGTCCTTGCTCCTGCTGGAACTCTGGATCCTGCCCGCGCCAATCGGTCGCGGGAGGCGTGGAATTTTTACTGGAAGTCTTGGTTTTTTTCATTGACAAAGATTAGGGCAGTGGACAGAATGCGCGCCCGTTGCCGAGATGGCGGAATTGGTAGACGCACTAGTTTCAGGTACTAGCGGGTAACACCGTGGAGGTTCGAGTCCTCTTCTCGGCACCAATCAGGAACTGCCCGGCTCTGCCGGGCGTTTTTCGTTTGGCGCCTCGATTGATAGTTTCCCACATCCCTGCCGCCGCGTCTTTCCTGAACGGACGCAGCAGCCATATGGC
>JBOICL010000230.1:0-13409 GCA_050740055.1 Stenotrophobium sp. | reverse complement strand
GTTCACCGCCAACACCATGTCGAGCGCATTCGAGGCGCTGGGCATGTCGCTGCTCGGCTCCTCGCAGATGGCCTCGCCCGACCCAGAGAAGGCTGACTCCGCCGCCGACTCCGCGCGTGTGCTGGTGCAAGCCGTGCACAAGGACATCAAGCCGCGCGACATCGTCACGCGCAAGGCCATTGAGAACGCATTCGCGCTGATCATGGCGACCGGCGGCTCGACCAACGCGGTGCTGCATTTTCTCGCCATCGCGCACGCGGCACAGGTGCCGTTCACGCTCGACGATATCGAGACCATCCGCCAGCGCACGCCGGTGCTGTGCGATCTCAAGCCTTCGGGCAAGTACGTGGCAGTGGATTTGCACCGCGCGGGTGGTGTGCCGCAGGTGCTGAAGATGTTGCTGGTGGCGGGTCTGCTGCACGGCGACACGCTCACCATCACTGGCGAGACCATGGCCGAGGCGCTGGCCAGTGTGCCCGCCGAGCCGCGCAAGAATCAGGACGTAATCCGCGCTATCGACAAGCCGATGTACAAGCAAGGCCATCTGGCCGTGCTCAAGGGCAATCTGGCGGGTGAGGGTGCGGTGGCGAAAATCACCGGTCTCAAGAATCCGGCGATTACCGGCCCGGCGCGCGTGTTCAATTCCGAAGAGGAATCAATGGCCGCGATCATGGCTGACAGGATCAAGCATGGCGACGTGCTGGTGATCCGCTACGAAGGACCGAAGGGCGGCCCCGGCATGCGCGAGATGTTGGCGCCGACCTCGGCGTTGATCGGCAAGGGTTTCGGCGAAAGCGTTGGCTTGATCACTGACGGCCGCTTCTCCGGCGGCACCTGGGGTATGGTGGTCGGTCACGTTGCGCCGGAGGCCTACGTCGGAGGCAACCTCGCGCTAGTGGAGGAGGGCGACAGCATCACCATCGACGCGCACAAGCTGCTGCTGCAGGTGAATGTGTCCGACGAGGTGCTGGCCCAGCGCCGTGCGAAGTGGAAACAGCCGGCGCCGCGTTACACCCGCGGTGTGCTGGCCAAGTACATGCGCCTGGTCGGCACCGCCAGCAAGGGTGCCGTTACCGACTGAAGCCGGAATTGGTGCCGCCCGCTCTTCTGTATTTGGAGTGCAGCATTGTTAATAAATATTTACTAAATATTAATATAGTCTATAAATAATAACGGAACTATCTACGGATACCAGCAGAGCGGGTGGACGAGGTTTTTCGTTTTTCAGCCATCAAATGTCGAAAAACCGGCGTGCGTTCCGCGTTGTGATTTCTGCAACCTGCTCCTCACTCTGGCCGCGCGCGGCGGCGAGCGCCTTCACGATCCACGGCAGGTAGCAGGGCTCGTTGCGGCGCGAGGAATGTTTCGGCGCTGTGCGCGGCAGCAGGTAGGGCGCGTCCGTTTCGATCAGCAGGCGGTCATCAGGAATATCCGCGACGGACTCCAGCAGATGCGTACCGCGGCGCTCGTCGCAGACCCAGCCGGTGATGCCGATATGGCAGTCCAGCGCGAGGTAGTCGTTGAGCGCCTCGCGGGTATCGGTGAAGCAGTGCACGACCACGTTGCCGAGCTGCGAGCGGTGCTCGCGCAGCATCGCCAGAAAATCCGCGTGGGCATCGCGCTGATGTAGGAATAGTGGCTTCTTCAATTCAGCGGCGAGTTGCAGCTGCGCGGCGAAGGCACGGCGCTGATCCGCATGCGGTGAATAGTTGCGGTTGTAGTCCAGGCCACATTCGCCCAGCGACACCATTTGCGCATGCGCTGCCAGTTCGCGCAGCAGCGCAGCCAGTGCATCGCTCCACTCGCTGGCGTGGTGGGGATGCAGGCCGGCCGTGGCGTAGAGCTTCCCCGGAAACCGCTGCGCCAGTTGCAGTGCCTTCAGTGCGCTGTCGCGCGAACTGCCGGTTACGACGATGCTACTGAGGCCCGCATCCCAGGCGCGGGCCAGCACCAAATCCAGATCGTCATCGAAGCTGTCGTGCGCGAGGTTCGCGCCTATGTCGATCAGCGACATCGGATCACGGTGCTCCGGCGGGGAGAGGTTCAGGCGCGCTATTGCACGAGTGCGTCCACAGCACGACCTGTTCGACATGCGAGGGCAGACCCGGCGGCGGCGTGCGGTCGAGCATGTAGATGATCTTGAAGTCCTTGAGCCGGCGTCCGCGTTCGGTGCCGCTGTTCCATTCTTGGCAGAGCCAGCGGCTGTAGAGCGCACGCTGATCAGCAAATGCGTTCGACCACAGGTGCATGAGGTAAGTCTTCCAGCGCAGGTCGCCGAAGCTGCCGGCCACCGAGGCGGGCTTGTCGTAACTGACCGGCTCTCCGGGCTGGCGTACGTTGACCGGCGTGCCGTCTTCGAGTTCGCCGGGAATCACATACCAGCCGTTGTCCTTAAACAGCGCTGGTGCCGCCATGTCCCAGATCTGGTCGATGCGGATGAGAGACAACAGTGGTGTGATGAGATTGTGATAAGCCTGCGCGGCGCGGCTGTGGCGGCCCTGATCGAGCAACGCGAAATTCCACGCCAGCACGATGAACAGGAATGCAGCCGCGAATTTCTGCGCACACGTACCGGTTTCGTAACGCACTTCACGCTGTGGCAGCCCGACTACTGCGATGCCCGACAAGCGGCTACGGTGACGCGCGACGAAGTGATACACGGCGTTGCCGGGGCGCACGAAAACCGGCGCCGAGACGAACCGCCACAGCCAGCTGAACAGCGGCGAGTGCTTGAGCAGGATGACAAAGGCAGACCATTCCAGATGCGCCTGTTCGTCGGTGTCAATGATTACCCAGGAATTGTTCGCTTCCAGAAGCGACTTGGCGCGCGGCGTGTCCTGCGCGGGCGCGATGAGTGCACGCGGCAGGACCAGAAACTGCTGCAGCAGCAGGCACATTTTCAGGCAGAAGCTACAGTTGCGGTCGTAATAGATCTGCGGTGCGCCCATGCCTCGCGCTGCGTGGCGGCGATCCAGCCAGTCCCAGAACCAGCTGCCCAGCAGCACCGTCAGCGAAGTCAGTCCGATGAACGGGAAAGGCACGATGCGCATGAAGAGCAGTAGGCCGATGTGCAGGGCCATCAGCATCAGCATCGCGGCAAAGCGCAGCGGGCGGTTGAATACCGGGCTGAGCACCAGCACCCAGGCGCACAGTTCGATGAACCAGATGAAGTAGCTGAGGCCGTGCAGGAGCGCGGGGAAATTCAGCAGCCATTGACCGAATCCGGTGGAATAGCTTTGCAGCGACATCGCGTAGTACAGGGTGGTACCATCGGGCATCCACTCCGGCCCGGTCTTGAGCAGCGCGTTGAAGTAGTAAACGCTGAGCACCTGAATCACCAGCGCGGCGCTGGCCCAGGAAATATGCAGATTATTTTGCGGCGGCCGATTCGGCGCCAGGGCCGCGTCCGCGCTCCAGCGCGCGTTTGTCGGCAGGAAGATCGACCAGAACAGCAGGCAGCAGATCAGGGTATCGCCGCTATCCAGAATCGTGGGATTGCGGTTGAGCAGGGAGCCGTGCAGCAGTAGCGTGAGGACTAGCATCAGCCGTGTGCGATAGCCGGCGAGAATGCACAGCGCGCAGGCCGCTTCGATCAGGAACAGGGCCGCGGCAAAGGCGGTGCCGCCGTTGAGCAGATAGAGCGAAATGCGCCACGAACCCATACTCGCGATGGCCGCGTTGCGCGGCAACACGCCGCCATCGGTGTAGAAGGCCGAAAGATTGAACGACCGCAGCAACAGGTCGAAAAGAATCACGGCGCCGAGGCCCGCGCGGAACAGCGCCAGGGTGCGCAGGTCGATGCCAAAAGGAGCGCGCAGTTTTTGCCAGATGCTCATGACATCACAGTCCGGATTTCAAACGAAAAGGGGAGCCAGCGGCTCCCCTTGTCTGAACGCATTCACTCATCAGTGGACAGGGATGAGATCGCCCATGTGGCCGTTTTCGCTGTCCAGCCATTCCTGATGCTTGACATCGCGCTCGACGAGCGGCGCCAGGGCTTGTCCATCGGTGGAAGCTAGGCTGGAACAGCCCAGGCCGCCGATGGCGCCGGTCGCCGAGCAGATGCTCGACAGCACCGGCCCGGTGATGCTCCCGAGCGGGATGCCGGCGCCTGTTGCCGCATTCACGACGGAGGTCACGATGCCGTTGACGGTCGTGACGATCACATTGCCGTTGGACGTAGCGACGGTCGTAGTCTTAGTAGTGGGATCGGGACTGGCATGCGTCTTGGTCACTTCGTAAACCGCGAAACCCACACCGGCTAGGCCGACCGCGAGCAGGCCCCAGTCAAAGGCGGTGTAGCTGGTGGCCTGTCCTTCTTCGTTCAACTGCACCGAACGGCGCGCGAAGGGCACGCCATTGACGCTCATGCTGTTGAAGCCGCCGGCGTTGAAATCCAGCTGCGTGATCGGGTGCAGCGGCGCGCCGCTGAACTGCGTCAGGTTGTTGTGCTCGAGCATCAACCCGTAGTGCAACCCGCTCGCGAGCTTGTCATGACCGCCGAAGGCCAGACTAAAGTAGGCCTTGGTCTGCGGATTGTTGAAATCGGTACCGGCTGCCTGGGCGATGTTTGCCGTGCCCGCAGCAAATGTTGCCACAGCCGCCACAACTAGAAGCTTGCGCATTGAATTCCCCCACACTGTTGTCGTTAAAGCCTGCGCCGGTCGCGACCGCAGCAGGCACTGCATATGTGCTGGAACTATAGGGATGCGCTGCGGACAAGGCAAGAGGCTACGCAGATCAGCAGGGCCGCCGTCCGCGCCGGCTCTGGCACAATGCGGGCCTCCTCGTTCAGCGGGATTCCCGATGCGCCCTGGTTTGCGCGCCTGGCCGTCCTTCCTCGCGCCGGTATTCTGCGCGGGCCTGCTGGCGGCCTGCGCGGTGGTGCCGCTCAAGCCCGCGCCGCTGATGGAATGCCGGGCGCTCTACACACAGGCCGATCAAAAAGCCCGTGAGACCGGCGCCGCCGATCCCGGCCTGTACCGCATTCCCGGCTTCCCTTACCTGCGCGCCAGCCGCTTCCTCGCTTCATTCCGCGACGAGGTGAGCGATCCGGCGCGTTTCCAGGCCTGGGTGACGCTGCTGCGTGCGGCGGACGCGACCGCGCGCGACCGCGAAATCCGGGCAGCCAATGGACGCATGGACTGGGACCCGCAGCTGACCGCATTGCGTGACCGCCTCGATCGCTGCGGCGATGAGCTGGCGCAGGCCGATCTGGCGGACCCGCAGGCGCGCGCGCGGCTGAGCGACGCCGTGGAGGTGCCCTCGGAATATTCCTGGGCGCAGCGCCTGTTCGGCGCCTATCCGCTGGCGGTGCCGTTCCTGAACCGGGGCATCGCCAAATATCATGACGCGGTACTTGCTGAATTCAAAAAGCCGCTGGAGCCGCCTGCGGCCGGACGCATGGAATTATGGTTGCCGGAGGCTGATGCGGCAGAGCCGCCCGCCACGCCGGAACAGGTAGCGGCATGGATCGCGCGCAGTGCCAGCCAGCCGCTAGGTATTCCGGCTTTCAGCGACGCGGAATTGCGGCGCATGTTTGCGGCTTACGCGCCGGCCTGGTGGGTGGAGACCGCCGGCGACGATGACCGCCCCGGCAGTCCGGCGTTCGACAAGGCTGGCAAGCCCACGCTGGATATCGGAAAGCCGCGCACTTATGTCCTGCAGGATTACACGCGCGTGAACGGCGAGGTGCTGCCGCAACTGGTCTACATCGTCTGGTTTTCGGCACGTCCGCGCGAAGCCAGGTTCGATGCCTATTCCGGCGCGCTGGATGGGCTGGTGTGGCGCGTGACGCTGTCTGCGGACGGACATCCACTGGTGTACGACACCATCCATCCCTGTGGCTGCTACCACGAGTATTTTCCGGCGCGCGCGCTCAAGCGGCGCGACGCGGGCAGTTTCTGGAACGAGTCCGCGCTGCTGCCGCAGGACGATCCGGTGGGCGAGGGGCGGGTGGCGGTGCGCATCGCCAGCGGCACGCATTTCGTGCAGCGGGTGCTGCCCCTGTCGCAGCTTGAAGCGGGCGCGGGAAAAAGCGCATCGCGCACTTACAGGTTTGCGCCTTACCTTCATCTGACCATGCTGCCCAATGCGGCGGGCAGCCCACGCGATCTGTTCGACCCGGACACCGGCATCGTTGCCGGCACCGAGCGGCTGGAGCGCTGGTGGCTGTGGGTCAGCGGCGTGAAAGATCCCGGCGCCATGCGTGCCTGGGGACGGCATGCGATCCAGTTCGTCGGCGAAGGCCATTTCGACGACCCCCATATTCTCGATCAGGTCTTCGATTTTTCAGGTGACACGCCATGATGGATGCCGATTCGCCCTTGCCCGCCGCCGGTTACACCGAGGAGTTGCGCCTCTATGGCCCGGCCGGACGCATCGAGGCGCTGTTGTCCGCGCCGCGCGAGCCGGCGGCGCGGCCGGGGTTTGCCGTGATCTGCCATCCGCATCCCTTGCTCGGCGGTGCGATGAGCAACAAGGTCGTCTACACCCTGGCCGCGAGCGCGCAGAAATGCGGGCTCTACGTACTGCGCTTCAACTTCCGCGGCGTCGGCCGCAGCGAGGGCGTGCATGACGAAGGCCGCGGCGAAACCGCGGACACACAGTTCCTGGTGGACTGGCTGCGCGGCCGCCTGCCCGGCGCGCGCTTGGCGCTGATGGGTTTTTCCTTCGGAGCCTTCGTCAGCGTCAAGGCCGCGCAGCAGGCCCGGCCGCAGTTGCAGGTCAGCATCGCGCCGCCGTTTGAAAAATATGTTGCCGAGCCGATACCTCCGCGTCCGGATTGCCCGTGGCTGGTGGTGCACGGCACAGACGACGAAGTGGTGAGCTACGTGGATACGGTGCGCATCCTCAAGACTTTTTCGCCGCCGCCGGAGCTGGTGACGCTGGAAGGCGCGGGTCATTTCTTCCACCGGCGGCTCGGCGATTTGCAGGAGGCGGTGATGCCTTTCATCCGCCGCAACGGGTGAGATTTGCATGCACCCGTTCGCGACACGGTGTTTTTGCGTAGCGAAACGGGTGCGGGAGCGGGCGGTGGGGTGCCGATCTTCGCGCTGGTCGCGGGCTTCGGCTGCCCTCCCGCGCCCATTGCCTTCGGGCAAGCACCGTGTTGGCACCCGCTCTGCCATCAGGCGCCAGAATTGATGTGAAATAATATTGATTTATAGTAATATAAATCTATAAAATATCTCTAATGCACTGGGGAAACAGACAGGAGCGGGTGAAATTTTTCGGGCTATCGGCTCCGCGCTTTTGCTATTCTGCAACCACAAATTCAAGGGAGAAGAATTCATGCGCCGCATCCTGCTTGCCGTTGCTGTTCTTGTGGTTTCCGCGCCCGCTTTCGCCGGTACCGCCGACTTCACCCTGAGTTGCCTCTCCTTGCCGGGTGGCTGCACCGCGTTCCAGGGCGACTTCAACAACATCACCGAAGACCTCACCGGCGGGTTGCATTACCGCGCGCTGGGGCCGGCGGCGGCGACCGGCATCACCGGCGTCGGCATCGGCGCCTACGCTTCCTATACGCCGGTGCAGCACAAGGATTCGTGGAAGAACCTCACCGGCAGCGATGTCACCGCCGTCGGCATGGCTGGCATCGCGGTGACCAAGGGCCTGCCGTTCAACTTCGACATCGGCGCGACTTACAGCGCCATTCCGGGCACCGGCGCCCGGCTCTATGGCGCGGAACTGCGCTACGCGATCCTGCCCGGCGGCATCGCCGAGCCTGCGCTGGCCGTGCGCGTGGCCTATACCGGCACTTCCGGCATCGACCATTTCAAGTACAGCGCCACCAGCGCGGATGTCTCGCTGTCCAAGGGTTTTGCGTTCCTCACGCCCTACATCGGCGCGGGCTATGTGCGCGGCGTCGCCGATCCGGACGCCAGCACCGGCCTGCAAAAGGACACGGTGAACAGGAGCCGCGCGTTCGCGGGCCTGCGCATCGCTATGCTGCTGTTTGAAATCACGCCGGAGTACGAGCGCACCGGCAGCAACAATTCCTACGATCTGCGCCTCGGCCTCTCGTTCTGAAGCGAGGCGCGCGATTTAATCGTCCGTGTCGTTGTAGAACTGCTGCTGGAATTTGACCGCGATCGGCGCGGCGGCGCCCTGCGGCGTGACGCCGAGATCGAAATGCAGGAATTCGCCGTTGACCGTGTCGAATTCCGCGAACAGGTCGCCGCTGCCGGCCTGCGGCGAAGCATGCAGTTGCAGCGGTTGCAGGTTGCCCATCAGGTCCGCCGCGCTGCCGCTGGCCGTGGCGGTGACGGCCACGGTTTTGCCAAGCGTGGTTTCGCGCTGCGTGTTGATGATCAGCAGCGCATGGTTGGCGCGGCGCTGGATGCCGTACGCGCGCGCGATCTCCGGTGTCAGGCTGGTGCTGGACAGCGCGGCGTAGCGCACGATGTAGCCACCGCTGCGCACCGCCTGATCCGCACGGACGAGACCGGGCAGACAGAGGATCGTCAGCAGAAACGGCGCTAGAAATTTCTGCATCATTTCGCCGGCCCCTGCAGCATGTACATGGCCGCTTCACTGAACAGGTTGGGGGCGATGCGGATGCGCCAGCCTTTGCGGTGATGGTTGTCGAGCAGGCGGCGGTTGACGATGCGCCAGCCGCGCCCGCGGCACAGGTCCTCGAAGTCCGCGACCGTGCACAGATGGATGTTCGGCGTGTTGTACCAGGTCTCCGGCAGCGAGGGCGTGACCGGCATGCGACCGCGCGCCAGCGCGCTGCGCACACGCCAGTGGCCGAAGTTGGGGAAGGTGACGATGCCGGTCTTGCCCACGCGCAGGATTTCCGCCAGCGCCTGGTCGGGCCGCTGCAGCGCCTGCAGCGCCTGCGTCATCACCACGTAGTCGAAGGAGCCGGTCTCGAAATCGCGCAGGCCGTCGTCGAGGTCGGCCTGGATCACGTTGACGCCGCGCGCGATGCATTGCGCGACATTGGCCGGGTCGATCTCCAGTCCGTAACCCTTCACCCCGCGCGCCTGTGCCAGAAAAGCGAGCAGCGCGCCGTCGCCGCAGCCAAGATCAAGTATGCGTGAGCCCGGCTTGATCCAGTCGCAGATCAGTTCGAGGTCGTGGCGCAGGGGCGCCGCCGGCGTGGCCGCGTTCATGCGCATTCCTCCGCCACGCGATCCAGGTAATTGCGCAGCACCGCGTGATACTGCGGCAGCGGCATCAGGAAATCGTCGTGGCCCAGCGCCGAATCGATCAGCGCGTAGCTGACCTCGCGGCCGGCGTCCACCAGCCCCTTCACGATCTCGCGGGAGCGCGCGGGCGAGAAGCGCCAGTCGCTGGAAAAGGCGATCACCAGGAATCGCGCCCTCGCCTTGCGCAAGGCATCCGCGAGACTGTCGTTGAACTCGCGCGCCGGATCGAAATAGTCCAGCGCCTTGGTCATGATGAGATAGGTGTTGGCGTCGAAGCGGTCCACGAAGGACTGGCCCTGGTAGCGCAGGTAGCTCTCGACCTCAAATTCGACTTCGTAGTTGAAGCTGAGCTGGCTGCCGCGCTGCACGCGGCCGAACTTGGCGCGCATCGCGGCGTCGGACAGGTAGGTGATGTGGCCGAGCATGCGTGCGAGTTTCAGCCCGCGCGAGGGCACCACGTTTTGCGCGTAGTAATGGCCGCCGTGAAAATCCGGATCGGACAGAATCGCCTGGCGCGCGATCTCGTTGAAGGCGATGTTCTGCGCGGAAATTTTCGGTGCCGCAGCGATGACGATGGCGTGGCGGATGCGTTCGGGCAGGTCGATGGCCCATTGCATCGCCTGCATGCCGCCCAGCGAACCACCGATGATCGCCGCCCACTGTGCGATGCCCAGGTGATCCGCGAGCAGCGCCTGCGAGCGCACCCAGTCGCGAACCGTCAGCAGGGGAAAGTCCGGGCCGTAAGGCGCGCCGGTTTCGGCGTTAAGCGTGTTCGGGCCGGTGGAACCCTGGCAGCCGCCGAGGTTGTTGAGGCAGACGACGAAAAATTTATTCGTGTCGAAAGGCTTGCCGGGGCCGATGCCGTTGTCCCACCAGCCCGGTTTCTTGTCCTGCGCAGTGGAGAAGCCGGCCGCGTGATGATCGCCCGACAGCGCATGGCAGATGAGGATGGCGTTGGAGCGGGCGGCATTGAGCGCGCCGTAGGTTTCCACCATCAGGTCGTGGCGCGGCAGCGTGCGTCCGCAATCAAGCGCCAGAGGCTGCTCGATGCCGATCCTGCGCGGCTCGATCAGCCCGACGGAATCAGGCGGGAACCCGCCCATCTAGCGGAACACCCCCGGCAGCGGGATCAGGCGGCTCAGCACTTGCAGCAGCAGCATCACCGCCAGCGGCGAAAGATCCAGCCCGGCCATCGGCGGGATGATGCGGCGCACCGGCCGCAGTAGCGGCTCGTTGAGGCTCCACAGCACGTTGCTCGCGGGGTTGTTCACGCCTGGCCCGACCCAGGACAGGATCGCCTGGATGAACAGCGTGAAGGTGTAGAGATTCGCCACCAGCACCGCCAGCTTGAGCAGCGCGAAGTAGAACAGCGCCACGCTGCCAACCGCGAAACCGAGCATGGACGAGAGGATGTAGACGTAGATCATCGCCAGCACGATCAGCACCAGCAGACCGGCCATGTCGAGGTTGCGGAAGCGCGGGATGACGCCGCGCAGCCAGTCGGCCGGATAGCGCGTGACCTGCCAGATCAGTTGCGAAATCGGGTTGTAGAAATCCGCGCGCACCCATTGCAGCAGGATGCGCAGCAGGAAGGCCCACAGCAGCAGGTCGAACAGCGTGGTGACCAGAAAGAACAGCGCGTTGTCGGCGTTTGCACCCATCAGGATTTGCTCTCCAGCAGATCGCCCAGCTCGCGGCCGCGCGTCGCGGCAGCAAAGAGGGCGCGCTCAAATATGGCACGGATGCCGCCGGATTCAAGTGCCGCCAGCGCCGCCTCGGTGGTGCCGCCCTTGGACGTGACCTGCGCGCGCAGGCTGGCGACATCCTGGCCGGTCTTCGCGGCCATTTCCGCCGCGCCGATGAAAGTCTGCAGCGCCAGCCTTGCGGCGGTTTCCGCGTCCAGTCCGAGTTTGGTACCCGCCTCGCGCAGCACTTCGGTGAGCAGGAAGAAATACGCGGGTCCGGAACCGGACAGGGCGGTAACCGCGTCCAAGTCCGCTTCCGATTTCAGCCAGCAGGTTTCGCCCGTGGCCTTGAGGATGCTTTCCGCCAGTTGTTTCGCGGCATCCGGCGTGCCGGCGGGTGCGAACAGACCGGTGATGCCTTTCTGATACAGCGCGGGTGTGTTCGGCATGGTGCGCACGCAATGCACCTTGTCGCCCAGCCAGCTGCGCAGGCTGGCAAGACGCACGCCGGCGGCGATGGAGACGACAGTGGCGCCCGCATCGAGTTTCAAGCCGTCCAGCGCTTCAGCCATCTGCTGCGGTTTCACCGCCAGCACCACCGCTTTCGCGCCGGCGATCGCCTGGGCTGCCGTGGGCGCAACCGCGATGCCGAATTTTTCGCCCAGCCACAGCGCGCGTTCTGCGTTGGGCTCGGCGGCGCGGATGCGCGCGGGTGCGTGACCGGCCGCGACCAGACCGCCGATGAGCGCGGCCGCCATGTTGCCGCCGCCGATGAAAACGATGAGAGGTTGCATGCGAGGAGCAGGGTCCCTGGAATGGGTCTGGTAATGGGCGCGCTATGATATTGCACACCGCCCTTCAAAACTATTTCCTTGTGAACGCCCCCGCCAGCCCGCACCGGTACAGCGCCGACGTGCAGAAAATCCTCGACGCTTACCAGACCCGCGTGGACAAGGCGCGCGTTTACGACGTTGCACAGGTCAGCGCGCTGGAAAACGCGCCCAGGCTCGGCCAGAGGCTCGGCAACCGCGTGCTGCTCAAGCGCGAGGACACGCAGGCGGTGCATTCCTTCAAGCTGCGCGGTGCCTACAACAAGATCGCTTCACTGTCCGCCGGGGAGCGTGCGCGCGGCGTCATCACCGCTTCCGCCGGCAACCATGCGCAGGGCGTGGCGCTGGCGGCGAAAAAACTCGGTCTGACCGCCTGGATCGTGATGCCGCGCACCACGCCGGGCGTCAAGGTCGATGCGGTGCGTGCGCTCGGTGGCAAGGCGATCCTGCACGGCGACGCCTACGACGACGCGCGCGAGCACGCCTATGCGCTCGCCGCCGAAAAGGGCTTGACCATGGTGCATCCCTACGACGACCCGATGGTGATCGCGGGGCAGGGCACGGTCGGCAAGGAACTGCTGGAACAGTGCGCAGAACTCGACGCGGTCTTCGTGCCGGTGGGTGGCGGCGGCTTGCTCGCAGGTGTCGCCGCCTACATCAAGGCGCTGCGTCCGCAGGTCAAGGTGATCGCGGTGGAGCCAGAAGATTCCAACTGCTTCGCCGCGGCGATGAAGGCGGATCGGCGCGTGACCCTGCCGCAGGTGGGGCTGTTCACGGACGGCGTCGCTGTGCGGCAGATCGGCGAGGAGAATTTCCGTGTGGCGCGGCACCTGGTGGACGGCACGGTGCTGGTCAGCGTGGACGAGATCTGTGCCGCGACGCAGGACTGCTTCTACGAGAACCGCTCGCTGCCGGAGCCTGCGGGCGCGCTGGCGCTGGCCGGGCTCAAGCGCTGGGTGCGGGAGCAGGGTGTGCGCGGCCAGACGCTGGCGGCGATCGTCTCCGGCGCCAATGTCAATTTCGACCGCCTGCGCCACATCGCCGAGCGCGCGGAGCTGGGCGCGGCCACCGAAGCGCTGCTGGCGGTGACGATCCCCGAACAGCCCGGCAGCTTCAGGAAATTCCTCAAGCTCATCGGCCGTAGGCAGGTGACCGAGTTCAACTATCGCTATTCCTCCGCCAGCGCGGCGCACGTCTTCGTGGGCATCCGCTTGAGCGAAGGCGCGGCCGAGCGCGAAGCGGTCATCGCCGCGCTGCGCGAAGCGGGCTACGCTGTGGTGGACATGTCCGGCAACGAGATGGCCAAGGTGCACGTGCGCTTCATGGTCGGTGGCCGCGCGCCGGGCGTGAGCGACGAACTGCTGTTCCGCTTCGAGTTCCCCGAGCGCCCCGGCGCGGCGCTGGATTTTCTCGGCGCTGTTGGCGGCCGCTGGAACATCTCGCTGTTCCACTACCGCAACCACGGTGCCGCCTACGGCCGTGTGCTCTGCGGCCTGCAAGTGCCGCGCCGCGAACGTGGCGATTGCCGCGCGCGACTCAACGAACTGGGTTATCACTACTGGGACGAGACGGATAATCCGGCGTATGGATTGTTCCTGGGGACCAGCGCCTATTGATTCGGCCCGATGAAGTTTGAAGTCCGTTCGCCCTGAGCTTGTCGAAGGGTGAAGGGGCTTCGACAGGCTCAGCCCGAACGGAAACTAAAAACTTCACAGTGCCGGATCAATAACTGCGCCACC
>JBOICL010000229.1:0-14944 GCA_050740055.1 Stenotrophobium sp. | reverse complement strand
GAGGAGTTTGGTCTATCGCTTTACTCAAGAGCACCAGATCAATTCTTACGACGATCTCAAAGCACTTGGCTTGACGCCAACGCCCAAGCAGGTGAAGGCGGTGATGGCCCGCGTAGCTCGAAAAAATAATCCCATCGACTTCGCAACGGCATTCACGCACAAATTTGTCGCGGACAAGTTCGGAGCGGCGACGACGCACTGGTTAAAGCTAGAAGCGAGAGTTCAGCGCGGCGTGGGCAATCCATGTCCTCTGTTACTTATCGGAATGCCCGCCTCAATCGTATCATTCAATCCCACAGCCAGAATTGAGGAACCTCCCGAAGATCAAGAAGCCGCCGTGGAGTAGAACTCCGTGCGCAAAGCCGGATAACCGGAGGTAAATCTGCGACGACAGCGCGCCAGTAGCCTCGTCACGCAGCCGACCTGTGGGACACAAAATGACGTTCTTCAACTCCAAGAAAATTCTCATTACCGGCGCAGGCAGCGGCATCGGCTGCGCAACGGCGCTCGCCTTCGCAGTAGAGGGTGCGCAGATTATTGCGGTGGACATCGGCGAAGCGGGGCTGAGCGAGACGGCACGCCTGATCGCCGCACAGGGCGGCCGCTGCGAGACGCATGTCGCGGACGTGAGCAGCGAGAGTGCGATGCGCGCGCTGGCAGACAAGGTGCACGCGGCGCATGACGCACTCGACGTGCTTGTGAACAATGCAGGCATCGGCGCGACCGGGCGCTTTCTCGAGACCAAGATTGAAACCTGGGATCGCGTGCTGGCGGTGAACGTGCGCGGCGTGATGCTGGGCTGCAAACTGTTCATCCCGCCGATGGTTGAGCGCGGGCGCGGGCATGTGGTGAACACGGCGTCGATGGCGGGCTACTTCCCCTCGCCTGATCTGCCGATCTACACGGCTTCGAAATACGCGGTGCTGGGCTTCAGCGAGGCGCTGCGCATCGACCTCAAGAGCACGGGCATCGGTGTCAGCGCGATCTGCCCGGGCATCATCAACACCAACATCGTCGCGACGACGGTAGCGGAGGGCGAGTCCGCCAAGTGGCAGGCGGGCGCGGTGGCGTTCTACAAGAAGCGCAACTACGGGCCGGAGAAAGTCGCACGCGCGATCCTCAAAGCGGTCGAGCACAACCGCGCGGTGGTGCCGGTGTCGCCTGAGGCGTGGGTGGGCTGGTACTTCAAACGCTTCTTCCCCGGGCTGACACGCAAGCTGGCGGGCCGCTCTCTGCCTTTCATGAAGCAATAAATGCAGAGTCAATGAGGTCCGGCACCTTGAATCGATGGGAGTGGAGACCGTTTGATTACCGGATCAACAGCCGCTCTTCACGATGCCTGCGAAATAGGGAATGGTTTTCTCCAATCCCTGGCGCAGAGCCGTTTTCGGTTCCAAGCCCAGCACGCTGCGCGCCTTGGTGATGTCGGGCTGGCGCTGCTTGGGATCATCCTGAGGTAAGGGCTGGAAGACGATTTCCGATTTCGACCCGGTCATCTGGATCACCAATTCAGCCAGTTCGCGGATGGTGAATTCGCCGGGGTTGCCGAGGTTGATCGGACCGGTCACTTCAAACGGCGTATTCATCAGGCGCATCAGCCCGTCCACAAGATCATCCACATGGCAGAACGAGCGCGTCTGCAGGCCGTCGCCAAACAGTGTTATGGGGCGGCCGAGCAGCGCCTGCACGATGAAATTCGAGACGACACGGCCGTCGTTGGGATGCATGTTGGGGCCGTAGGTATTGAAGATGCGCGCCACCTTGATGCTCAGCTTGTGCTGGCGGTGATAATCGAAGAACAGGGTTTCGGCGCAGCGCTTGCCTTCGTCATAGCAGGAGCGGGGTCCGATAGGATTGACGTTGCCCCAGTATTTTTCAGGTTGAGGATGAATCTGCGGACCGCCGTAAACTTCGCTGGTCGAAGCCTGCAGAATCGTGCACTTGAGGCGCTTGGCCAGCCCCAGCATGTTGATTGCGCCATGCACGCTGGTTTTGGTGGTCTGCACCGGATCGAACTGGTAATGCACCGGCGACGCCGGACAGGCGAGGTTGTAGATCGCATCCACTTCCGCGTAGAGCGGAAAGGTCACGTCGTGCCGCACTAGTTCGAAACGCGGATGCTGGAGCACAGGCGCCAGATTGGTACGTACGCCGGTATAAAAATTATCCACGCACAACACTTCGTGGCCTTGCTCAATCAGGCGCTGACAAAGGTGTGATCCAATGAATCCTGCGCCCCCGGTCACCAGGATTCTTTTCGGACCGAACTCCCGCTGGATTTTCATGCACAAAGACTCGTTAAATGCCGGGCATCCCCGGACAGACGCTGCAGTTTACACAATGGGTATGCAATACGAACGGATATCGTCGTGTAGGAAAGTTCTCACACCTGCACGGTTTGTCTTGCCCCAGCATAAGGGGGTGATTCTTTATACGGTATTCCCAAGGAGTTTAAATCTGGGATGGCACAGAGATTCAGTCCATACTCTCGCCCGCAGCATTCCATGTCAGTTTTCAATCAACACAAATGAAGCTATTACCCATTATATTGGCAGGCGGATCGGGAACACGTCTCTGGCCTTTATCCCGTGAGGATTACCCCAAGCAATTTCTGAAACTGGTTGGTGAGCGTACGCTATTGCAGGAGACGGCACGGCGCGCCAGTTTGCTGGAAGGCGCATTGCCGCCCTTGGTCATATGCGGCGACAAACACCGTTTCATCGTTGCCGAACAGTTGCGCGAAGTCGGTATTGAAGACGCCCAGATCCTGCTCGAGCCCGAAGGACGCAATACCGCACCGGCGGCGGCGGTCGCCGCGCATTACGCCACAGAAAAATATGGGCTCGACACCATACTGTTTGTCATGGCTGCGGATCATGTCATCTCAAACCAAGCCGCCTTTGAGGCCGCAGTGCGGGTAGCCACAGCAGTGGCCGTGCAGGGCCGCATTGTTGCCTTTGGCATACATCCCACGCAGCCGGAAACGGGCTTCGGCTACATGAAGGCGGGCTCCGCCTTGGAGAGTGGCGCCTACGGAATCGCAGCATTTGTCGAAAAACCCTCGCTGGCGAAAGCCAGGGAATTTCTCGCACAAGGGGGTTACTACTGGAACGGCGGCATGTTCCTGTTCCAGGCCGTAACATTTCTGGGTGAACTTGAGCGCCTCGAACCGCAAATGCACCAAGCTGCCGCTGCATCCCTGACCAAGGCGGGGCGCGATCTCGACTTTGTCCGCCTTGACCCTATCAGTTTCAAAGCCTGTCGCAATGACTCCATCGACTATGCCGTAATGGAGAAAACCAGTCTCGCCGCGCTGGTGCCGCTCAATGCCGGCTGGGACGATGTGGGCAGTTGGGCTTTTCTTGGGAACTTGTCCAAGGATGCACAGGGCAATGTTGCACGCGGGGACGTTCTGCTTGAAGACGCTTGCGAAAATTTCGTTCACGCGGAATCGCGACTGGTGGCGCTTGCCGGTGTCAGCGGCCATATCGTCGTTGAAACTCAGGACGCTGTCCTCGTCACGACCCGTGATCGCGTGCAGGATGTCAGGAAAATTGTCGCGAACCTAAAATCGAGCAAGCGGCCAGAGGTTCAGGATCATCCCAGGGTTTATCGCCCCTGGGGCAGTTACGAAGGTATTGCGGAGGCCGAGCGTTTCCAAGTCAAGCGCATCATCGTCAAACCGGGTCAGAAGCTCTCGCTGCAGATGCATCACCATCGAGCTGAGCACTGGATCGTGGTCAAGGGCACGGCTCGTGTTACCTGTGGCGATAAAGTTTTTCTGCTCCATGAAGACCAATCCACTTATATCCCGTTGGGAGAGAAGCACCGCCTTGAGAATCCCGGCAACATTCAACTGGAGCTGATTGAAGTTCAATCGGGCGCTTATCTTGGCGAAGACGATATCGTTCGTTTTGAGGATGTTTATGGCAGGAACAAGGCTTGATCGCATCTAAAACCCTGCCCTGCTTCAAGGCTTACGACATCCGTGGACGAATCCCGGATGAGCTCAATCCGGATATCGCGTACCGCCTGGGTCTGGTCTATGCCGATCGGTTCCAGCCCAGGTGCATCGCCTTGGGCCGCGATGTCCGTCATTCCAGTTTGGCCTTGCTCGAAGCGCTGGCAGATGGCCTGATCGAACGCGGGGTGGAGGTGCTCAATATTGGTCTGTGCGGCACGGAAGAGATTTACTGGGCCGCACAACAGCCGGGCGTGGACGGTGGCATCCAGATCACCGCCAGCCACAATCCCATCGACTACAACGGCATGAAGCTGGTGCGGGGCGGGGCGATTCCTGTCAGCGGCGATTCCGGATTAAGAGACCTTGAAGCGAAAGTTGTTTCGATGACGGCGCTTGCTCCCGCCGGGAAACCCAGGATGACGCCGCGGAGTTTTCGCGCCGGGTACGTGCAGCACCTATTGAGTTATATCAAGCCCGTTCAACTGAAATCCCTGAAGATCGTGGTCAATGCCGGCAATGGCGTGGCTGGCGTGGTCGTAGATGCACTGGAACCGTATTTGCCTTTTGAATTCGTCAAGATCCACCACGAGCCCAGTGGCGATTTTCCCCACGGCATCCCGAATCCACTGCTCCCCGAAAACCGCATTGCAACGGCCCGCGCGGTAAAGGAATATCGAGCTGATTTTGGCGTGGCCTGGGATGGCGATTTCGATCGCTGTTTCCTGTTCGATGAGCAGGGCGGCTTCATCGAGGGCTACTACATCGTCGGTTTGCTGGCGGGGGTCATGCTCAGGCGCTACCCCGGCGCGAAAATCATTCATGATCCACGCCTGACTTGGAACACAATAGATATTGTCAACGCCGCTGGCGGTTACCCCATCCAGTGCAAGACCGGACATGCTTTCATCAAAGAGAGGATGCGTGCCGAAAATGCGGCCTACGGTGGCGAGATGAGCGCACATCATTATTTCCGTGAATTCTCCTATTGTGACAACGGCAATATTCCGTGGTTGCTGGTGGCCGCGCTGATCAGCGAGTCGGGCAAGACCCTGTCGCAGCTCGTGGGCGAGCGCCAGAAGAAGTTTCCGGCCAGCGGCGAGATCAACCGCAAAGTCTCAGACGTCAAGGCCGTCATTACCAGGATCGAATCTCGCTATGCAGAAAACGCATTGTCAGTGGACAAGACCGACGGCATCAGCATCGAATTTGCGGACTGGCGTTTTAATCTGCGTGGCTCCAATACCGAGCCGGTGCTGCGGCTTAATGTCGAATCACGCGGCAACGAAGTCCTCATGCAGCAGAAGACCTCGGAGATTCTGCGGTTGATCGATACTTCATCAATACAGCTCTGATGCTGTTTTTACGTGACTTAAACTCTTATGGCTGCTTCCATGAAAAAGAAAGCATTGATTACCGGCGTGACCGGCCAGGACGGCTCCTATCTGGCGGAATTCCTGTTAGGCAAGAACTACGAGGTGCATGGCATCAAGCGCCGCAGCTCACTGTTCAACACCAACCGCATCGACCATCTTTACCAGGACCCGCACGACACAGACCGGCGGTTTGTTCTGCACTATGGGGACATGACGGATTCAACCAGTCTTATCCGGGTCATTCAGGATGTTCAGCCTGACGAGATCTACAATCTTGCGGCGCAAAGCCATGTTGCGGTTTCCTTCGAGGAACCCGAATACACCGCCAATTCAGATGCACTGGGTGCGCTGCGCGTGTTGGAGGCCATCCGCATTCTCGGCTTGGCCCAGAAAACCAGGTTCTACCAAGCATCTACCTCGGAACTTTACGGCTTGGTGCAGGAGACTCCGCAGAAGGAAACCACGCCGTTCTATCCCCGTTCGCCTTACGCTGCTGCCAAGCTCTATGCCTATTGGATTACGGTGAATTACCGCGAAGCCTATGGGATGTACGCCTGCAATGGCATCCTGTTCAACCACGAATCCCCGCAACGTGGCGAGACGTTTGTGACCCGCAAGATCACCCGCGCCCTAGCAAGGATCAGCCTCGGACTGCAAGAGTGTCTGTACCTCGGCAACCTTGACGCCAAACGTGACTGGGGCCATGCCAAAGACTATATCGAGATGCAGTGGCTCATGCTCCAGCAGGAACAGCCTGAAGATTTCGTCATCGCCACCGGTGTGCAATACAGCGTGCGCGATTTTATCAATGCCGCCGCCGCTGAAATCGGCCTGACGCTGAACTGGTCCGGAGAAGGACTGACTGAGTTTGGCAAAGTTGAAAATCCGGGAAAATCCACTCTCAAGCCAGGCCAAATCATCGTTAGGGTCGATTCCCGCTACTTCCGGCCCACCGAAGTCGAAACCTTGCTGGGAGATGCCAGCAAAGCGCACCAGAAACTCGGCTGGAAACCCCGCACGACCTTTGCCGAATTGGTGTCTGAGATGATGCGTGAAGACCTTAAACTCTCGCAGCGTGACGAACTGGTGAAGAAGAGCGGTTACAAAGCCTTCGACGGCCACGAATAAGCATGCATAAAGACGCCAAAATCTATATCGCCGGACATCGGGGGCTGGCCGGTTCCGCCCTGATGCGCCAGTTCAGGACGCAGGGCCATCGCAATCTCATTACCCGTAGCCACTCGGAGCTCGACCTCACTAACGCCAACGCCGTGCGGAGTTTCTTCCGGCAGGAACAGCCTGAATATGTCTTCCTGGCAGCCGCCAAGGTCGGTGGCATCCACGCCAACAACACCTATCCAGCTGAATTCATCCAGCGGAATCTCGCCATCCAGACCCACGTCATACACGAGGCTTGGTTATCCGGTGTGCGGCACCTGTTGTTTCTGGGTTCATCCTGCATATACCCGCGGGATTGTCCCCAGCCGATCAGGGAAGAATACCTGCTGACTGGACCGCTGGAGCCTACCAACCGCCCTTATGCCCTGGCCAAGATTGCCGGTATCGAGATGTGCTGGGCCTATAACCGCCAGTATGGCACTCAATATATTGCGGCAATGCCCACCAACTTATATGGCCCCGGCGATAATTACGACCTCAAAAACTCGCATGTGCTGCCTGCACTGATTCGCAAATGCCACGAAGCCAAAGTTGCCAATGCCCCTAGCATTACCGCCTGGGGCACCGGCACTCCCAGGCGCGAATTTCTTTACAGTGACGATATGGCGGATGCCTGTATCTTCCTGATGCAGAATGCGGAGACACGCTGCAAGGATTTATTCAATGACGAACGCCCGCCGCTGCTGAATGTGGGCTGCGGCGAGGATGTGACCATTGCGGAACTGCTCGAGATCGTAAAGCAGGTAGTAGGGTATGCGGGTAAAACCATCTGGGATTCCGGCAAACCTGACGGAACCCGGCAAAAATTACTTGATATTTCAAGGCTGATACAACTCGGGTGGCGGCCAAAAATTTCCCTCGGCGATGGGCTGACCAGAACCTATGCGGAATTTGCCGCCGCGCTTTGAACCGGCTCAGCCGATGGCTTTTTCAAAACGCTCGGCGATTTTCAGAAGGTCAAATTTTGCTTCGGCATAGCGGCGGCCATTTATACCAAGACCTAGGCGTAGGGTGGCATTGTCATAGAGCGTCTTCGCGTGAGGCACCCAGTCGGCTCCTTCGTCAGAAGCACAGACCAAACCGGCATCTGCACTTTCGATGGTACGTGCGGCCAGGTTTTTGGTAGGTCCGCTCATCAGGATAGGTCGTGCAGCACACAGATAACTCAAGGTCTTGGATGGAACGGAGTATGTGCCGGCATCCTGTTCCAGGATAACCAGTAGTACATCAGCGCTACCCATCATTGCCGGGACTTGAGCGTAGGGCTGGAATGGCAGCACCAGCAGATTGTCGAGCTTCAGCGCACGTTGCTGTGCTTTGAGCCAGTCGGCTCCGAGGCCCTCGGAGACGACAACGATGCGTACTTCCTGCGATGTCGCGAAGCTCTGGCATAGATTAACCAGCAGGCCGGGGTTGTGCTTCATGCCCATGGTGCCGCTGTACATGAAGACGAATTTGTCTTGCAGGTCGTACTGTCTGGCCCAGAGATTGCGCTTGGGCTGAACCGGAAGTTCGAGCAGCGGTGCCCAGTTTTCAATCACCGTGATGCGTTGCGGGGCCACCTTGGATACCGTGAGAAACGGAAGGAAATCTTCCGTGATCGCGATGACCTTGTGGCTGCGGCGCAGCAGGCGCGATTCCCGCATCGTGTAATAGGCAGCGAGAATGTGACCCAGGGGGCCAAGGCGCTTACCCAGGATGTGACCAATGGCATGGCCATAGACATCCTGGAGCCAATGCACATAGCGCATATTTTTTTGACTGCAGGCCACTTGCAGCTTCACGCCCATGTCCAGCGAGATGTTGGCGCCGACGACGACATCGGGTTTTTCCTTGAGCACCGCCTGCGCCAGCAATAGCCCGTACTGGCGTTCGGCCAGCCAGCGTTTCAGATAGTTGTATTTCGGAAACTTGCGCCCGCTGCGAACTTGATGGATACGGAACCTCGCTGGATCGTCCGTGGAGGGCGTCAACCGGCCCTTGGGAGAGACGAACTCCGGCAGGTAGGAGTAAATGACCTCGTGACCGCGTGTCGCTAGATAACGGCTGAACTCTGAAAGAAAAGGGTGCCCAGCAGAATCGTGGAGCCAAATCTTTGCCACGTCCTAACGCTCTGCCTTGCGCACGACCATGTAGGCGAAGCTGGTCAGCCAGGGGGTCGGATGCTGCAACAGGAAATTGACAATCAGCCGGTGCAGCGTACGGACTACCGGTATGCGCGAGTAGTAAGGCTCGTGTCCGAAGAAGCCGCTGTAGCGGTGGATTTCGTAGCCCATGGCTTCGAGGCGGCGCAGATGGGTTTGCGTAGGGCCACGGCACCAGCTGTAGTAGGCTGGAAATTTCCCCAACTGGTAGCGATCGCGCGGGCTCAGCAGACTCAGCAGCCAATCGGCGAGACGTTCCGGCAGCAGCCAGTTCGCGATAAAGGGTGGCGCATACAATGTGGGGAAAAAATGGAAGGCCATGCCGCCTGGGCGCAGCAGCCGCAGCACGTTCTCGTGAAACACCTGCCCGCTGCTTACATGCTCGGCCAGCATTTTGCTGAACACGAAATCGTATTGATTGGCGAGGCCGGTCAGTGGACTCGCCAAATTGGCCTGCAGCTTGTGATAGCCCGCAGGAGCCTTGTCCAGCTCCACCTGCGAGATGTCGAGCACGGTGTAGTCCAGGCCCTGCTGATTGACTTCGTCCAGCGGCAGTGCGGGATTGGCACCGCCGCCCAGTTCCAGCACGCTGCGTGCGCCAGACTCGCGAATCAGAGTGCGCACCGTATCCAGATGGCCCGACCAGGCATCTGCCGATGCGCCGTAGCTGATGGGGCTGGTGCGGGCGGTGGTCCGAGGAGAAATCATGCGGCTTTCATCTGGCGCTGTCGTAGATGGAAATCGCCCTGAATAGCGCGATCGTGGACATCGTAGTTCAGATTGTAGATGCCTTGAAGCTCAAAGCCCTGTTGCTGCAAATACATCAGGACTTCATTGGCCAGCGGCTGTTTCTGATAAAGCTCCACGAAACTGAGTTCCAGATAAATGTGTTCAAACTGCGGCAACATGCGCTCACACCCCTTCAGGGCGCTGAGTTCATAGCCTTGCACGTCGAGCTTCAGCAGCGCAGGCCGCCGTAGGCTGCCTGCGCTGACCAGTTCATCCAGGGGTGCCACTTGGACCTGAAGGGTCCCGACCTCCTCGGTCCCCGGAAAGATATCGCTTTGGCGGCTGCCTATGGAGAGCAGCGATGAGGAGTCATCGCGGCCCGACAGGTGCATCACGGCTGTCTGCCTGGCCGCGCCGATAGCGACCTGATGCAGGGTCACTTGGCTATCTTGCGGGAATACGGATCTGAATTTCTTCGCAGCATCCGGCAGCGGTTCAAAAGCGATGATGTTGGCATGCGGAAAGCATTTCCTTGCTTCCAGGGAGAACTGTCCCTTGTTGGCGCCAATGTCGATAACGGTATTGATGCCCGGACAAATCTCCGATAGATGATCGTGTTCGACCGAGGCGGCTACTCCCTTTAGCAGTGGTTTCCAATGTGCGGGCTGACGCAGGAGGTGAATGGCTTTTTTCAGATTCACGTGAGATTTCCGGTTGCCGTCTGCGTATTGTCCAGAGTCTTATCATGTCCGCGGCCTGAAGTCGCGACAAATGCCATCAGCTTTTTCTCCAGTACGTTTCCGTCCCGGGCCGTATTGAGGTCCATGAAGTTGTCGATCTGGCTCATTCCAGGCACTCTGAAATCCTTATTGCCAGGCACAAAAATTCCGAAGAGCGGAATCCGATAGTAGTAGGCGAGGTGGATGAAGAAACTGTCTGGGCCGATATACAGATCAGATGCTTTCAGCATTGAAGCGGCTATGGCCAGCGATGGTTTCGCAACATAGCGGACCCTGTCACGGTAGGCCTCGTGTTCTCCACTTGGATCCAGCAGTGTGATCGTCCAGCCCTGCTGCGAGGCAATGGCGATGACGTGCTCAATAATCTCGGGCGTGAGCCATTTGTGCCTGTATCGGGCGCAGGGGTTCAGGGTGACGGTGCGAATCTCTTTTTGGGGTGCGTTGGCGGGAACCCATTCCGGAGCTTGTCCAAACAGTTCGCGGATCAGGGTCTGGCGATCGCCATATGCATGATGTGTCTGCGGCGCATAAATGCCGCGGCAGAGTATGGGTTTGACCGCCAGATTTCGCAGGTCCCAGCGCTCGAATGCAAACAAATCGCCGGGACGGGAGAGGCGGCTCAAAGAACGACGCACCGAGAATAAATCCGCAAGCGCTTTCCAGGGGCCGTCTTCCTTGACGGTGTAAAAGGCCGCTTTGTCGGGCAGCAGTTCGACGACGGGCAAAGGTTTGTTCAGAAGAGCGGAAACTCTTGCTGTTACGGCAGTCCCGATAATCTGGAAATCGGGATTCGTGATGCCCAAGCGCTCGATCAGCGACAGCGTAATCAAGCAGTCGCCATAGCCCATCGCACTGACGATTTGCAGCATGCAATAAACTCAGCCGCGACCGGTATACAAGGTCGGGCGTACCGAAGGTGCGAAGCGACCACGCCAGACCCTGGCGGCACGCACATAGGCGCTGAAAAATCGCCTGCCCAGGTATGAGCACAAGAGGTTGATCCAGGTGCGAGGAGCCAAGGGACGTGCGGATAGTGCTTTGCGAAACCATGCTCTTCCCTCGATCGCCGAGCCGTACTGACACTCGGTCTGGCCAATCACATTGCAATACATGGCCCAAGCGATGGGATGAGAGCGCACGCGCTCTCCATGAAGATCAAGGATGCGTTTCAGATTCGGAATGAAATTTATTTCAGTGGCTGCGAGGCTATTCGGCGTTCTTTGCCGTAGGGTTAAGGGCTCATTAACCATCAATATGCGGCCATGTTCAGTAAGCCGGAGCGCCAACTCCCAGTCCTCGTAGCAGTAGATCGCTTCGTCGAAGCCGCCGGTTCTGGCCAATTCTTTTTTTGACACTAGCCAGCACGGAGCAGGTGGAAGTCGCAGAACAGCCATCTCAGTGACGTCCACGATGGCGTCTTCCGAGTTGATTCCCAAGTATGACATCTCGTAGTAATTCACGAAGAGGTCACCGCAAACCACTACAGCGACATCGGGCGCACTTTCCTCGAAGGCCTGCACCTGCTTGGCGAGTTTTTCGACTCTCCATTCGTCATCGCTGTCCTGGAATGCGATGAGATCGCCCCTGGCGTTGTCGATTCCGAGATTGCGTGCGCGGCTAACGCCCAGCCGTTCGCGGCTCGGCAGGTAGCGAACCCTGGGATCACGGAAGCTTGCCACGACCTCGGGCGTCGTGTCGGTTGAGCAGTCATCCACCACGATCAGTTCAAGGCTGGTATAGCTCTGCGCCAATACGCTCTGCACCGCACGGGCCAGCGTTTTGGCGCGGTTGTACGTGGGTAAAACGACACTGACCCGAGGGAGAGTCATAAAGGCACACCTGTGTTTCGATCGTATAGTTGACGCATCTTCCGTGATATCCCGCTACGGAGTGATTTCAGTAATTACTGTTTAAAAGTATTAAATAATATTAATTTAACATTATTTAATTAAACAAAATGTTTTACGTGGGAGCAAGAGCGGGTGATGGAACAGATCACTGACGATCAGGGCGCTAAGTTTTCGATTGCTTTTTCGACGCCCAGATCACGGACTCGAAACCGTAAAATGCCCATGTGGTTCCGAAAGGCATCAGCTTTCCGCTCAAGACGCTCAATGGTTCCAGCAGCAGGCCGCTAAACCATAGTGCTTTGGGCTTGTAACGGCTGATGGAGAAATCTATTTGGTAGCCCTCGGACTCGAGGAAGGTGCAGACCTTCTGGCAGTTCAACAGCGTGCGATGAGTCGAGTCGTCGTAAAAATTCAAGGTGCCAACCCGCTTGGGAAATCCCGTGCTTGCTTCGCAAGGAAACGCCAGATACAGCTTCCCGCCCGGCTTTACCGCTTGCGCCATAGCGGACAGCACACGGTCGGGGTCGTCGCAATGTTCCAGGTTGTGCGAGCTGATTACGCCATCGAACTGGCCCTGGAATTTCTCTATTGCACCCGCGAAATCTGCGGGCGGCACCACGACATACTGATCGGCGATCTCCAGAGGCGTGATCTGCTGGTTGTAATCGCCAATATCCAGGCCCGTGTAATGAATGTCAGGCCGCTGCGATTTGTATCTGAACGGGGAGTCATTGCCACAGCCGATGTCGATCACCTTTGCATTCGGAGCGACGGTCATCAGGAAAGCGTTGACGCCCTTACTCTTGAGAACAGTAAACAGAAAATTTTTCAGCTTGCGGCTGGCAGATATGTTCAGTGTGGTTGTAGTGTTCAATCCCGACCCCTTGGTGCTTTTCTCTGCGGCGCAAGATGCGCTTTGCGCCGGACATGAAATGTATGCAAATAATGTTTGTCGTCAAGCCGCGGTTTTAGGGCTTGCTGTGCGGCGATCGTTTTTTGTCCAGACCAGCCCGTCCTTGAGCCGCTTGATCGGCAGTTCATAAGTGTGCCAGGACACGGCAGCGATGAGGAATGTCAGAATCCATGCTACAAGAGGCAGCTTCCAGGTTCCCTCGGCAATCCCGGCACGCTCCAGAACCACAATAACTGTGACGTGCACCAGATACATGGTGTAGGTGATGGTGCCAGTGTACGCGAGCGGCTTGCTGGACAGAAACCGGATGATCCATCCCTCCGTCGAGTTTGCAAGGTAGGTGATCAGCCCGGTCATGATGCCGCAAACGATCGTGAAACCGAGCGTGCTGAACAGGAAGGTTTGCCCTGTCATGCGGAAGCCGGGAATCTTGACGATAGCGATCAACATGATCACCGAGCATGTTGTACCCAGCACAGCGCCGAATCGGGCCAGTGTACGTGCATCAAACCAGCCCTGGTTTCGGCAGATGGCCATAGCGGCGCCGGCGGCCAGCAGGTCCATGCGATTCCATGGCAGCATCCAAACTGATGAATAAGTGCCTATGTGCTGCGAGAACACGTACCAATACGTGAGCCCTCTGAATATCGGGGCTGCTACAATGACCGCAGCGCAGAACCAGAGTAACTGCTTGGGGTTCAATTTGAAGACGATCAGAGGCCAGAGAAGATAAAACTGCTCCTCAAGCGCCAAAGTCCAATAGGGGCCAAGGGCCCAGTAGGATTCGGGAGCATGCGCAGTGTCAGCAAACGGCATGTAAAAATTTGCCAAGAAAACGGAAGTGCAGAAAGCCTGTAGTCCCGACACTTGGCGCAACACCAAAATGCTCAAGATCAAAACGGCGTAAAACGCCGGAAATATGCGCAGGAATCGCCGTGTGTAGAAAATGCGGAAGAAATTGTCGCCCTTGGGTTGTGAAATAAGAATTCCCGTGATCAGGAATCCACTCAACACAAAGAACAGATCAACGCTTGACCACAGCAAGTATCCCGGAAAGCCGGCATGAGAAAAGAGCACCATGACAAAGGCCAAGGCGCGGATGCCGTCCAACTGTAAAATTTGTTTATGACCGGCCAAAATACATCCTCAACAGATATTGATCAGAACCGGCCCAAACCGGCCGCGATACTCTTTCTTACCTTTAACCGGCCGGACCTTTTCCAACGCACTCTGGATGTTGTTCGCAAGGCTGGTCCGCGAGAAATATTTGTTTCGATAGATGGGCCGCGGACAACGCGGCCCAGCGATCTTGCCTTATGCCAGGAGGTTTCCAAGATAGCTCGGAAAATTGACTGGGCCAGCAAGGTATACCTGAAAATTGAGCAGAAAAACATAGGATGCGGCCCCGCCGTGGCGTCAGCCATTCAATGGGCGTTGGATCAGGTTCCTGAGATTATCGTCCTGGAAGATGACTGCCTCCCGGATTCTTCATTCCTGAAATTCTGCGACGAACTGCTGGAGCGCTACCGCGACGATGAGCGGGTCATGCAAATCTCAGGGACGAATTGGGGCGCGGCCGCGGAGCGGTATGGCGAATACTCGTATGCTTTCAACGCATTTGCACCGATCTGGGGTTGGGCGACATGGCGCAGGGCCTGGAAGTTTTACGAATTCAAAATGGATTCCTGGCCCCGGATCAAATCGAGTGGTGTGTTCGAAGGTATGGCCCTGAGCAAGCGCTTCCGTAAGATCATGGAATACGAGTGGGACAGGATTCATGCACACGGGGGCACCTGGGATCATCAGTGGCAATACGCTGTATTGCGTAACAACGGGCTATGCGTGTCGCCGCGAGGAAACCTGGTGTCCAATACGGGTTTTCGTGAGGATGCAACCGCTTACACAGGGGGTGATCGCGTATTCAGCCACCTGCCTCTCGAGCAACTTTCATTTCCGCTGTGGCATCCACCAGAAGTTGCCCGTAACGCCTCGGTCGAGTTCGTTTTCGAGAAAATATACTGGCAAAAGCTGGGCTGGCCTATTCGTTTGTAT
>JBOICL010000228.1:0-8075 GCA_050740055.1 Stenotrophobium sp. | reverse complement strand
GTGCAAAACCTGAACGGCAAACCGGCGCCAGCAATGCCGATCCAGTTTCCCGGCATCACGCTCGCCGAGGCCGCGCCCGCACCCAAGCTGGGCGCGGATACGGCGGCGGTGCTCAAATCCCTGGCGGGCTGACGCTCAGACTTTCGCCAGCGTGTGCAGAGCAGCCCACAGGGCCTCGCGCAGCGCAGGTTTTTTCGCACGCGCCTCGTTTTCCATCCTGATCACCTCCAGCACCACCGCGAAGCCGAGGTGCGACATCTCGCCGGAGTGATGGCTCCCCAGATTGCGCAGCTCCGCTTGCAGCATGAGGATGCTGTTCTGCAGACGGCCCTGCATTTCCGCGGTCAGGGCCGGATACAGCGTCCGCGCCGCGCACAGTACGCGATAGGTTTCGTGATGCTTGAGCGTGTAATCGAGATAGGCGGTCAGCGCCTTTTCGATGGCGTCAAAGCCCTGTTTCGACTGCTTCAGGCTCTCGACGACATGGTTCAGCCTTCCACGGAAGAAACGCAGTTGCAGGGCCGACAGGTAGGCCTCGATATTGCCGAAGACGGAAATAAACACCTTCTGGGTCTTTCCCGCAGCCTTGGCAATCAAGGCAGGCGTCAGCTGGCCCGCCCCCGCTTCGCGAGCAGCCACGGCCGCCGCTTCAAAAAATTCATTGCGGATCTCTTCGTCATTTTTAATGCTTTTTGACATATGCACGTCCTTATCGAGCCTGACGGTCGAAAGTGGTTGATTCTTGAAACTATGGAGAGTTGCCTGGGTTTTCCGCGCAGGCCTTGCTGCACAATGCCATGGAGCGCCGCGACAAACTGTTAACCAACGCACAAAACCAGACACGCGGGCTGGCGCAGAATGCTAGAACTGGTTGCGGATGCGGCAGCAAATCGGAGAGTGCTGGTTACGATTTGTTCAACCGAAAATCAGGTTAGACTCGATTCAGGATTGCACATAAGAAAAAGCGGCTTGAGGAGGTGAATCATGCGACTCACAGGGAGATGGATGATTTCCGGGTGCGGCCTGTCTGACTGTTATCGACTCGCCGGCTAGACAAAAGCCCACTGCCTTCGAGTCATGAAACTCGTCGAGCGATTCAACGATTTCACGCACTGGCCTTCGAGCCGGAAAATCTTCCTGCTCGGCTGTTTAAGTGCCCCCGCGACGCTCGCGGCGGTGCTCATCAACCACTTCTGCCACACCTTTGCCGCTCACGCTTCGGTAGTCGATCTCGATCCGCTGGAACAGTTCTTCACCGTCTGACTCGTGGTGCAGGTGCTGGCAACCCTTTTCAGCGCACCCGCGGCCTACGCGGGACGGCAGGCGCGCTGGGCCGTGTACCTCTACATCTTCCTCAATGCCCCGTTCATCGTGGGCGTCATGCACCTGTACGGAACGATGAGCACGCCCTTCGTCGCCATTTTCCCGACCATCGTGATTCTCTGGGCCTTCTACTTCGACGAGCGCATCGCGTGGCTAGGCGCCGCGCTGATCCTTTTCTGGATCCTCGTCGTTCACTATCTTGAATCCCAGGCGCTGCTGCCTTATGCCCCCGCCCTGCTGGAAAGATCGGTCGATGCGCAGGTCAGTTCGGTCTGGTTCTCCGCGAGCCTTGCCGCGATCCTGATCCTGTTCTCCTTCGCTTTTTCGATCACTCTGCTCATACTCGCGGCGCGGCGCATGCAGGACGCGCGCCTGCACGAGGCGCACGAACTGCTCGAACGCAGCAACAGGCTGATCCGCCGCTACGTGCCGGCGCAGCTCGCCGAGCAGATCATCGCCGGCCAGTACACGGAAACCTCGAAACCCGAACGGCGCAAGCTGACTATCTGCTTCACCGACATCCAGGGCTTCACGCTCGCGACCGACGAACTGGATGCGGAAGAGGTGGCGGAGATACTGAACGAATATCTCTCCGAGATGATGACGATCGCCGACAGCTACGCGGCGACGGTAAACCAGCTGGTCGGGGACGGCATCATGATTTTCTTCGGCGCGCCGCATGCGACCAGCGACAAGGATCACGCCTTGCGCGCCGTGCGCATGGCGCTCGACATGCAGACGCGCATGAAGCAGTTGCACGAAGTCTGGACCGGCCGCGGCCTGCAGCGGCCATTCCTTATCCGCATCGGCATCAACACCGGCTACGCCAGCGTCGGCGACTTCGGATCGGCGGGGCGCAAGCTGTATTCGGGGATCGGCATCCAGACCAACCTGGCCGCGCGCATACAGTCGTATTGCGTGCCGGGCAGGGTGCTCATCAGCCATACCACCAAGGCGCTGATCGAAGACGAGATACGCTGCACGCCGCTGGACCATATCCAGGTGAAGGGAATTCACTATCCCGTGCGCGTCTACGAGGTCGCCACGGAAACGGACCCGCTGAGTCAGACCGCTCCGGTTTCTTGAGCAAGCCCGCGTGAGGCCGATCAAGGACAGATTCATTTCTGTACCAGCGACAGGGGAACCCGCACTGGCGGTCTGTCTTGCCGGACGAACATAGGGCGGACGTGTCACCCGCTGGTCACGGATCAAGGATTCGTTTTGTTTTTATTTATTGATAATATTTTAATATATTCAATGTTATTTAACGTGAAATACACCACCTGCACAGAGAGCGGGTGACGCCGCATCCGGCAAGATTTCCGCAAAAACCAAAAGCTCACTAAGATAGCCGCAGTTGAACAAAATCTAATCTAAACGTGGGGGGCGGAAATGACGGTCAATAAGAACGCGGTCGAAATGCTGATGGAGTGGGCGAAGGTGAGGCCGAACACGCCTTGGCTGTTCCAGCCGCTCGACGGCGCGTGGAAAACCACCACCTGGGCGCAGGCCGAGGTGCAGGTGCGCAGCATGGCCACGGCGCTGCGGAGTCTGAACATCCCGGCCGGCGCTGCCATCGCCATTTCCGGCCGCAACACGGCGCACTGGTTTCTCGCGGACCTCGCCATCGGCATGGCCGGTTACGTCAGCGTCGGCCTGTATCCCAAGCAGTCGGTGGACGCGGTCAAGTACATCCTCAACCACTGCGAGGCCAAGGCCGTGTTCGTCGGCCCGATGCCGGACGCGGACGACTTCGTCAAGGGACTGCCGGCGGGCATCGTCAAGATCGGCTTCCCCTATCCGGACGTGACCATTCCCTGCGAGCACCAGTGGGACGAACTGGTCAAGCGCAGCGAGCCGTTCTCCGGCTATGTCGCGCCCGATCCGAATGCGCTGGCGACGCTGGTCTACACCTCCGGCACCACCGGCAACCCCAAGGGCGTGATGATCACCGGCGCGAACCAGGCCTTCGCCACCAACGGCCTGCTCAAGACCATGCCCGCGGTCGGCCAGGAGCGCTTCTTCTCCTATCTGCCGCTGGCGCACATGTTCGAGCGCGGCGCGGTGGAACTGGCCAGCATCTACCTTGGCGCCCAGGTCTATTTCAACGAGAGCCTCGACAAGCTCGCCGAGCAGCTCAAGGAAGTGGCGCCGACGCGCTTCTTTGGCGTGCCGCTGGTCTACAGCCGCATCCAGTCCGGCGTGTCGCGCAAGCTGCCGCAGGAAAAATTCAACCGCCTGCTGAAAATTCCCATCCTGTCCGGACTGATCAGGAAGAAGATCAAGGCCGGAGCGGGCCTGCAGAACGCGCGCTACATGTTTGTCGGCGCCGCGCCGATGCCGATGGCGCTGATGCAGTGGTTCGACAAGCTCGGCCTCAAGGTGCTGCAGGGCTACGGCATGACCGAGAACAGCATCTACGCCACCGCCTGCCTGCCCCAAGCCAACCGCTACGGCTCCGTCGGCCGCGCCATGCCTGGCGCGGATATGAAGCTCTCGGACGAAGGCGAGATCCTGTTCAAGCATCCCGCCGTCATGGCGGGCTACTACAAGGAACCGGAAAAGACCAAGGAAACCTTCACCGCCGACGGCTGGCTGCGCACCGGCGACAAGGGCCGGCTCGATGCGGATGGCTACCTCTACATCACCGGCCGCGTGAAGGACATCTTCAAGACGCTCAAGGGCAAGTACGTCGCGCCCGCACCGATCGAAGGTGCGCTGGCAAAGGATACCGACATCGACCAGATGTGCTTCGTCGGCACCGGCCTGACGCAGCCGATCATGGTCATCACGCTCACGCCTGAAGCGCAGAAGAAAGACCGCAAGGAAGTCGAGCGCGGCCTGATCGCGGAAATGGACGCGGTGAACGAAACCCTCGAGCCGCACGAGGCCATCGCCAAATGCCTGATCGTGCGAGACGCCTGGACTATCGACAACGGCATGATGACGCCGACCATGAAAGTCAAGCGCAACGAGGTGGAAAAGCGCTTCCTGCCGCTGGTCGAGAAACACGCCAAGAACCGCGACAAGGTGGGCTGGGAATACGACACACTGGGTTAATGCGCCTTGCGAAGGCCCCCAATACGGGGGCCTTTTACGTTTCTGGAAACACTGGAGATCGCCATTGAAAACCGCTCAACCCGCAGTCGCCGCTACGCTGGTCAAATGGCATCGGATGATCGCGTCTGGCGACCTCGGCGCGCTGCCGGGCCTGCTGCACCGGGATGCGATGTTCCGTTCGCCGATGGCGTTCAAGCCCTATCACAGCGCGCAGGCCGTCGCGCTGATCTTGAATACGGTCTTGCGCGTGTTCCAGGATTTCACCTATCACCGCGAACTTGTCACCGAAGACGGCCTCAGCGTGGTGCTGGAATTCAGCGCCCGCGTGGGCGACAAGCAGCTCAAGGGCATCGACCTGATCCGCTTCGACGAGGCCGGCAAGATCGTGGAGTTCGAAGTGATGGTGCGCCCGATGAGCGGCCTGCAAGCCCTGGGTGAGGAGATGGGCAAACGTCTCGGCATGATGTTGCCCGCCTACAAGGCCGCGCAAAAGACAGCGTAAGCGGGCTGGAGCGCTGACATGCGAATCAGGCACGCAACGCTGGCGGATGTCGAAGCGCTGGCAGCGATCTCAACCGAGTTCGGATACAGACCCGGCACCGCCGATCTTGCAGAACGCTTGCAGCAACTCATGGCGCTTCCCGATCACGCTGTATTCGCCGCCGAGGACGAGGGTGTGGTTCTGGGCTGGGGCCACGCACGCATCACCCGTCAGATCGAAACGCCCAGCTACGCCGAGCTTGCCGCGCTGGTGGTGACACAGGGCCGGCGCAGTCAGGGCATCGGCAGCACACTCGTCGCCGCAGCCGAACAATGGGCGCGCGGGCAAGGGCAGGCCAGCATCCGCGTGCGCTCGAACGTCATTCGCGAACGCGCACACCGCTTCTATCTGCGCGAGGGCTACGCCGAACTCAAGCAGCAGAAGACCTTCGTGAAAACGCTGTAACGCCAGCCGCGCCTGTAGCTATCGCAGGAGTCTAATTCACCGCAAAAACGTCATAGGTCACGTAGCCATCATCGCCGCCTTTGATGCCCGCGACCTTGCCGACCGCTTGCAGATGATTCAGCCACGCATATTTCTCATGCCCGGTCTGGAAGGTCGGCGCGATCATGAAATACATGTCATTCGCGGTCAGCGTATCGCCCTGCGACATGCGCGCGAAATTGGCCGGCGTCATGCTGATGACACCGTTGTAGCTGACATGGACCAGCGCGCCATCGTCCGTCTTCACCGTCATCCGGGCATCGACCCGCAGGCTGCCGTTCGGCATGACGCGCAGCCAATCCGCCGTCGGCTGGATGATGGCGCCGTTGATCCGCGGACCGCGCGCCCAGCCGTCGGCACCGCCCCGGTAGATGAACAGGCTGCCGTCGACCGCATGCGGCGCACCGGCACCGGGCGTATGCAGGGTCATCAGGTACTCGCTGGTGAGCGTGGTGGTCGCCATGGTTTTCATCAGTGTTTCTCCTGGGACATGCAGACGGCTTCGACATTGTTGCCGTCCGGGTCGAGCAGGAATGCCGCGTAATAGTCCGGGCTGTAATCAGCACGCAGACCTGGGTGGCCGTGATCGCGGCCTCCGGCCTTGAGTCCATCCCTGTGAAAATCATTGACCGCGCCGTGACCAGCCGCGTGAAACGCCACATGCACGCCGTGATTCGCTGCATTTCCGCCGGCATAGAGCCACAGCGACGGTGCACCGGCGGGGCCGAAGCCCGCTCCGGCACCGTCCTGCGAGCAGAGTGTGAAGCCCAGCGGCGCCAACGCGGCTTTGTAGAAACGCACACTGGCGGCGAGATCCTTAACCTTCAATCCGATATGGTCAAACATGATGAACTCCGTTGGTGGACGGAGTTCATCCTAGGCAGTACGCCCCAGCCGATCTTGGAAAATCTTGCGGTTTCCGCGCACGGCCTGACGAAAGCCGCGTGGCGAGACGCCGGCCGCACGATGGAAAGTGCGCACGAAATTGGAAAGGTCGGCGAAGCCGACGTCGAAGGCGATGTCGGTGACCGTCCGCGCTTCGTCCGCCAGCAGCCGCGCCGCGTGGCGCAGGCGCGAACGCACCAGATACTGATGAGGCGTCACACCGAGCACTGCGGTGAACAGCCGTAGGAAGTGGAACGGACTCAGTTCAACCGTCGCCGCGGCGCTATCGAGATTGAGCGGCTCGTGCGCATGAGCATCCATCCATAGCGCCGCTTCCACCGCGCGGCGGCGGTCGCGCGCCCGTGCCTGTGGCGGCTTCTGCTTGCGCCCGGAAACGGTTTCGACGAAGCGTGCCGCGAACAGCAGGCCGATTTCATCGAGCCCGGCATCGTTGCCGCCATCGGCGGCGGCCTGCGCGAGTTCGCCCAGCACCATCAATTCCGGCAGCGGCGGCACGCAGCCGACCTGCCAGACCTTGATCCGGTCGCCGAGAGTTTCGACCAGCGCCGGTGCAAGATGAAAAGACAGGCATTCGTCGCCGCAGACGTGGTGATCGTGCGTACACATGAACTCGTCACCCGGATGACCGACCATAACAGCACCGGCTACCAGCTCGAACGACGCTCCACGGGAGCGGCAGCCAAAACTGCCCTTGCGCACATAGGAAACGGAATGGCCGCTGTACGACTCCACAAACGGCTTGTCGGCCGGCCCCGCCGTGCATCGGTAGTCGAGCACAGTGAGGGATTCGCGTTGCAGGATGATCGTGGCTGCCATACGCAGCCGAGTCTACTCGCGGCGAGAATTTTCCGTCACCTCATGCCGCGAAAATCACCGTCTTGTTGCCATCGACGATGATGCGGTCTTCCACATGCCAGCGCACCGCACGCGCCAGCACCTGGCGCTCCATGTCGCGGCCCAGGCGCTTGAGATCGTCCACCGAATGGCGGTGCGAGACGCGCGCGGTGTCCTGCTCGATGATCGGCCCCTGGTCCAGTTCCGCGGTGACGTAATGCGCGGTGGCGCCGATGATTTTCACGCCATGGCGGTACGCCTGCAGATAGGGGTCGGCGCCGGCGAAGGCGGGCAGGAAGGAGTGATGGATGTTGATGACGGGCGCCTCGATCTCGGCGAGAAACTCACCGCTGAGTATCTGCATGTAGCGCGCGAGCACCAGGACGTCGACCTTGCCCTTCAGCAGGTCGAGCATCTGCCGCTCCGCCTTTGGCTTGCCGTCCTTCTCCACGGGCACGTGATGGAAGGGCACGCCTGCGATCGTGACCTCGCGCTCGAGGTCGCGATGGTTGGAGACCACGCCGATCATCTCGACCCCCAGCTCGTGGCGCCGCCAGCGCCAGAGCAGGTCGACGAGACAGTGGTCATGGCGCGAGACGAGGATCGCAAGGCGCTGGCGCTGGCCCCAGTAGCGGATGGTCCAGTCCATCTGAAACGGCTCCCCCACCTTCTCGGCAAAGCGCGTCTCGAGCTCCTTCTCCTGTCCCGGCAGGCGATCGTGGAAGAACTCGGTCCTGAGGAAGAACCGCCCGCCCGCGGGGTCCGTGGAGTGCTGGTGGGAGGAGACGATGTTGGCCCCCTCCTCGAAGAGGAACCCTGAGACCGCGGCGACGATCCCCGGGCGGTCTGGGCAGGAGATCAGCAGGCGTGCCGAGTAGCGTGGCTGCTCAGGCTCGCTCCGCTCACCTTCAGACGCACTGTCATCTGTCGGATAGCTGATCTCCTCGGCGTCCATCGGAACATCGTC
>JBOICL010000227.1:0-2947 GCA_050740055.1 Stenotrophobium sp. | reverse complement strand
CCCGCGCGCGGCAACGGCATCACCATGGACATGCCGCGCGAACTCGCCGCCTGCGTCGAGCGCGCGAACATCGACCAGGCTGTGCACGTGATCGCGCTGTCCGGCAACGGCACGGGTTTCTGCGGCGGTTATGACCTCGTCGAAAGCGCCGAAACCCTGCACATTGGCGAACCCGATCCGGTCCGCCCCAAGAGTTCGGTGCTCGATCCGGCGGTGCAGATGAAGAACCACGTCCCGAATACAGCCTGGGACCCGATGACCGATTACGCCATGATGAACCGCAACGTAAAAGGCTTCATGAGTCTGTTCCACAGCGAGAAGCCGGTGGTGTGCAAGGTGCACGGTTTCTGCGTCGCAGGCGGTACCGACATGGCCCTGTGCTCGGACCTACTGGTGATCGCCGACGACGCCAAGATCGGCTACCCGCCTGCGCGTGTCTGGGGCTCGCCCACCACCTCGATCTGGTTTCATCGCATCGGTCTGGAGAAATCCAAGCGCCTGCTGTTCACCGGCGACTGCCTGTCCGGCAAGGAGGCGAAGGAATGGGGACTCGCCATCGAGTCCGCACCCGCAGACAAGCTGGACGAGCGTTTTGAAATCCTGCTCGCGCGCATCGCGCTGATGCCGGTGAATCAACTGGTCATGATGAAACTGCTGCTGAACCAGTCCGTGGCGGCGCAGGGCCTGCACACGACGCAAATCCTCGGCACGGTGTTCGACGGCATCACCCGCCACACCAGGGAGGGCTATGCGTTCCAGCAGCGCGCCATGAACGCGGGCTTCAAGCAGGCGGTGCATGACCGCGACGATCCCTTCGGCGATTTCGGCCTGTCCACTTTCAAGGGCTGAGCAACACCGCCGGGCTTATTGGCCCGAACCGGTTCGCGGCTGTTCCCGGATGGGCCGGATCGGCCGCACCTCGACGCAGCCGACCTTGGCCGGTGGAATTTTTGCCGCCAACTGGATCGCCTCATTCAGATCGCGCGCCTCGATCAGGTAGAAGCCGGCCAGCGCCTCCTTCGTTTCCGCGAAGGGGCCGTCGGATACCGACAGCCGTCCGCCGCGGATGCGCACCGTCGTCGCAGTTGCGACCGGCAGAAGCGCTTCGGATGCGACGCAGTGACCGCTCGCGCGCAGGGACGCATCGCAGGCCAGACACTCGCGGTCGTCCATCGCGGCGATCTTGTCTTCCTCGCCGTACACCAGACAGAGATACTTCATCGTTACGGCCTCCCGACTCGAAATGCGAGATGCGTCACCTGCGGCGCATGAACCGCGCTCAAGGGTTCAAGCTTCACACGATCGGCGGCGATGCGGTCAAACAGCCTCAGACCCTTGCCGAGCAGGATGGGTGCGACATGAATGCTCAGTTCATCCACCTGTCCTGCGTTGATAAACTGCTGAATCAGATCGGCACCTCCGCAGATGCGCACGTCGAGAGCGCCGGCAGCTTTCTGCGCCTGCTGCAATGCGCTGAGAATGCCATCGGTCACGAAGTGGAAAGTCGTGCCGCCTTTCCTCACCCACGGCTTGCGCGCCTTATGCGTAACAACGAACGCCGGCGCTTGGAACGGCGCATGCTCCGGCCAGCCTACTTCGCCTTCGTCGAACATCCGCCGCCCCATCACATAGGCGCCCGCGCGGGCGAAGATCGCGCGCACGAGATCGCCATTCGCTCCGGTTTCTCCGCCGCTCTGTCCATGCCGCTCCTGAAAAGCGGCCAGCGGGAAGACCCATTCGTGAATGCGCGTGCCGCCGTCACCGAGCGGATTTCCGGGACGGCCATTCGGCCCAGCCATGAAGCCGTCCAGTGAAATGCCGACGTCAACGAACACCTTGCCCATAGGCTTCCTCCAGCTTCTTGATGTCGAGCTTCACCATCTGCATCATCGCCTGCATCACACGGCCTGATCGGGCCGGGTCCCCGCTTGCCAGCTTCGGCAGGATCGCGGGCACGATCTGCCAGGACAGGCCGTATTTGTCCTTGAGCCAGCCGCACTGCCACGGCTTGCCGCCGTCAGCGGTCAACTTGTCCCAGTAGTAGTCCACTTCGGCCTGGGTTTCGCAGTCCACGACAAAAGAAACCGCTTCGGTGAACTTGAACTGCGGCCCTGCGTTGAGTGCGGTGAATTTCTGGCCCTCGATCTCGAAGGCAACCGTCAACACCGTACCCTTGGGCATCGGCATGCCATCGCCATAGTGGGAAACGGAGACGATCTTCGAGTTCTTGAACACCGACGTGTAAAACTTCGCGGCCTCCTCGGCTTGCGTATCGAACCACAGCAATGGAGTGATTTTTTGGGTCATCTGTTTCTCCTTCACGCTTGGCAATGAACAAAGCTCATGATGGCTCTGACGCTGGCAGGGTGATCATCCACTGCATGCCGAAACGGTCGGTGACCATGCCGAAGCATGGCGACCAGAAGGTCTTGCCGAGCGGCATGTCGACCTTGCCCTTCTCGGCCAGCGCGGCGAAGGCCCGATTCGCTTTCGCTTCGTCCGGCTGCGTCAACGACAGCGAAAAGCCCTTGAAAACCGGCTTGCCGTCGCAGTGGCCGTCAGAGGCCATGAACTCGGCTGCGCCGATGCGCACGCTGGCGTGCATCACCTTGTCCTCGTTGCCGGGCGGCAGCATCTCCGGGGGCGGCGAATGGGGGCTTTCCTTGTAGCGCATCAACATGATGACTTCGGCGCCGAGCGCTTTCTTGTAGAACGCGAGCGCTTCTTCGCAGCGCCCATTGAAGAACAGGTAAGGTTGAATCTGCATTTGTGATTCTCCAATGTGCTGGTTTGGGTTTAGATATTCGTTTGCGGTGATAGGTTTAGCTTTTTCATGCGTGCTGCCTCTGCGCAATCCGCTGCTCAGAGTTCGACGATGGTCTTGAATCCGCCAAAGAACATGCGCTTGCCGTCAAAGGGCATGGACTTCGGATCCATCATCTTGGCC
>JBOICL010000226.1:0-21881 GCA_050740055.1 Stenotrophobium sp. | reverse complement strand
GAACAGATCCAGTCCGAAGTGCTGCGCGCCGCCGAGGAAGGCGAACGCCTGCGCGTCGGCGGCAGCGGGCAGTCGTTCACGCCGCTGTGCTGGACTGACGAAAACCTTATGTCGCTGGACTATTTCAACGGCATCGAATCCATCGATCTCGAACGCGACCGCGTCTGGGTGCGTTCGGGCACGCCGCTCAAACAGCTCGCCACGGAACTGGCGGATCGTGGCCTCGCGCAGGAAATCCTCGGCAGCAGCGGCGCGCAGACCCTGGCCGGCGCGATCAGCACCGGCATGCATGGCAGCGGCGTGAACTTCGGCAATATCTCCACGCAGGTCACCGGCCTGCGCATGGTCTGCGCCGACGGCTCGGTGAAAACCTTCGATGCCGAAATCGGGAACGACCAGTTCAACGCCGCTCGCCTGTCGCTGGGCGCGCTGGGCGTGATCACGCATATCGAGCTGCAATGCGTGGACGCCTACCGCCTGAAATGCCGCAGCGTGAAAGCCGGGCTCGAAGAAACCCTGGAGCGCATCAATCCGCTCAAGCGCACGCACCGGCATTTCGAGTTCAGCTGGTTTCCCTATACCGATACCGTGCAACTGCGCTACATGGATCTCACCCAAGCACCGGAGTCGCGGCCCAATCCGCTGCGCATGGCGCGCAACCTGGTGATCGAGAACGGCGCGCTGTGGATGCTCTCCGAAGTGAGCCGCCGCATTCCGCGCAGCAGCGAATCCGCAAGCCGCCTCGCCGCGCGCGGCGCACCGGACAGCAACAACGTCGGCGAACCTTACCGCCGCTATGCCGCCAAGCGCCTGGTGCGCTACCACGAAATGGAATACGCGATCCCGGTGCAGCGCCTGCCCGCCATCCTGCGCCAGATCGACAAACTCATGCGCGCGCTCAATTTCCGCGTGCACATGCCGCTGGAGGTGCGCTTCGTCAAAAGCGACGATCTCTGGCTGTCGCCGAGCTACCGCCGCGAATCGGCCTTCATCGCCGTACGCCAGTACAAGGGCATGCCTTACGAGGATTACTTCGCGGCGATGACCGACATCTTCGATCGCAACGAAGGCCGCCCGCACTGGGGCAAGATGCACGAGAAAACCGCGCAGGATTTTGCCGCGCTGTATCCGCGCTTCGCCGACTTCCAGCGCCTACGCGCGCAACTCGATCCGCGTGGCGTCTTCCTCAACCCGCACCTGTCCTCAATCTTCGGCGTGGCGCAGCGTTGAGCGAGTTATTGCCGCCGCGCGCGCGTTACGAGCAGGCCCTGCTGAGTGCCGGTTTCCAGCAGGACCCTGCGCAGGCGCACGCGGTGGATGCGCTGCAGGGCGTGTACGAAGCGCTGCTGAGCAAGCCACCGAAAAAGAAACTGGGCAGTTCCCGGCTGTTCTGGCCGCGCGTGCCGGGCCTGTATCTCTGGGGCGGCGTGGGGCGCGGCAAGACCTATCTGATGGATGCGTTCTACGAATCGCTGCCGTTCACGCGCAAGACGCGCACGCATTTCCATCGCTTCATGCTGGAAGTCCATGAGCGCCGCAAGCAGTTCGCGCACGAGGAAGACCCGATCGGCAAGGTCGCCGATCAATACTCGGAAAAGGTGCGCGTGCTCTGCTTCGACGAATTCTTCATCTCGGACATCGCCGACGCGATGATTCTCGGCCGCCTGTTCGAGGTGCTGTTCAGGCGCGGCGTGACCCTGGTGACCACATCCAATATCCCTCCGGATGAACTGTACAAGGACGGCCTGCAGCGGCAGAACTTCCTGCCCGCTATCGAACGGCTCAAGCGCAATGTCGGCGTGCTCAACGTCGATGGCGGCACCGATTACCGGCTGCGCTCGCTGACGCATGCGGAGATTTACCACCATCCCTGCGATGCCGCCGCCGAGGCCGACCTGCTGCGCTGGTTCACCGCCATCGCGCCGCAGACCTGCACGGAGCATGTGGACATGCAGGTGCACGGCCGCGTGATTCACGCGCGGCGGCTGGCGGAGGGTGTGGCCTGGTTCGACTTCGCGGATATCTGCGAAGGGCCGCGCGGCGTGGCGGACTACATCGAGATCGCGCACACGCACCACACCGTGCTGCTGTCGCGCGTGCCGCAGATGACACCGTATACCGAGGACGCCGCGCGGCGTTTCATCAACCTGGTGGACGAGTTCTACGACCGCTGCATCAAGCTCATCATCGCCGCGGATGTGCCGCAGGAGCAGCTCTACACCGGCCGCAAGCTGCGCTTCGAGTTCAAGCGCACGCTCTCGCGCCTGCAGGAAATGCAGTCGCAGGAATATCTGGCGCAGCCGCATTTGCCGTAGGAGAACCCGGAATCAGCCGCTGCGCCCGTCCTGCTTCAGCCACCGCTGCCGGTGCCCGGCGGCTTGAGCAGCGCATGCAGGCGGTTGTTCAATCCGCGCATGACGATTTCGTAAGGCAGCGCGAATTTGCGCTGGAACCAGTAGCCGACGCGGATATCCAGCGACGTGAACACCATGTAGCGGTTGTTGCGAATGCCCTTGAGGATAGCGGCGGCCGCCTGCTCCGGCGTCACCGCCCTTTTGCGGAAATGCGCCTTCATCGCCATGACCTTGGGATTTTTCGGATCAATGCCCTGGATTTCGATGGTGTTGACCAGGCCGGTATCCACGCCACCGGGGCAGACCAGGCTGACGCCGATGCCATGACGCCGGAGGTCGAAGCGCAGGACTTCGGAAATGCCGCGCAGTCCTAACTTGCTGGCGCTGTAAGCGGCGTGCATGGGCAGGCCGAAGAGTCCGGCCGCGGACGAGACGTTGACCAGATGACCGCCTTTCCGAGCCTTGATCATCTCCGGGATGAAGCATTCCATGACATGTATCGGCCCCATCAGGTTGATCTCGACGGCGCGCCGCCACTGGTCGTGCTCCAGGTTGTCGATGGTGCCCCACACGGAAATGCCGGCGATATTCATCAGCACGTCCATGCTGCCGCGCGCCTTGTGGATATCCCGCGCGAATTCCCTGACGGCCTCGTAATCGGCGATGTTCATCGCCTTGTAGAGACTGACCTTGCCGCCCGCGTCGCGGATGCCCGCGACCACCTTTTCCAGCGCCGGCGCGTTGATGTCGGTCAGGAAAAGTTCCGCGCCCTCCTGCGCCGCTGCAATCGCGGTCGCGCGGCCGATGCCGCTGGCGGCGCCGGTGATCAGGCATTTCTTGTTTTGCAGGCTGGTGATAGGCATGGATTCCCTTGCGCCGTGTCGGCTTCATCGCGGATTTGCACCAGCATGGTAAGGGGCCGCCAGCGGCGTAGATAGTTCCCGGAGCGGCCAGAACGGGTATCAAAAACGGCCAGCATCCGTTTTCTGGCTGATCCTGTGACAGGATAGGATGAAGGATCGCATGACCATCCGATTGCGCCGCACACTTACACCGATGACCGCAAAACCTACTGCTCCCGGCTGGATTTCCGCGCGCCACCTGCGGCATTTCGTCGCGCATGGCGAAGCGGCGGGCCTGCGCATGGACGAATTGCTGGGGAATGCTGGCGTGGGCAGGGACAAGCTCGCCGATGCCGATGGCCTGATTCCCCTGGCCGCAGTCGAATCCATGTTGCAGTCTCTGTCCGGACGCTACGCGGACCCCTTGATCGGCCTGCACATGGCCAGCGACATCCAGCCCGCGAGCTTCGGCGCGCTGGGTTTTATCCTTCAGGCTTGCACGAAATTCTCGGACGTGCTGGATGTAGCAACTCGCTATAGCGGCCTGTTGAGCAACATCGGCAAAACCTCCCTGGTGCACGGCCCCGGCACCGCGCAGTTGTGCTGGGAGTGCGCGGCCGGCGGCGAGGCTTTGCGCCGCCACGCCACCGAGTACGTTCTGGGTGCTTTCGTCGTGCTGGCGCGCCTGCTGCTGCCGGGCCGCAAAGGACTGCTGCTGTCGGTCAATTTCGCGCACGCGCGGCCGGACGATCCGGAACTGGCGCGCAAGTATTTCGCTTTCTTCCAGTGCCCGGTTTATTTCGGCAAGCCGGTTTCGTCGGTGACGCTTCCCGCCAGCGCCCTGAATACCCGGCTGCGGCATGGCGACGCCTTCATCAAGGACCTGCTCGAACGCCACGCGCGCAATCAGCTTCAGCAGCGCAAACTCGATACATCCTTCGCCGACCAGGTGCGCCACCTGATCGGCGCGATGGTGATGGAGGGCACGCCGACCAAAGAGATGGTCGCGATGCAGCTCGGCATCAGCAGCCGCAGCCTGCACCGGAAATTGCAAGACCTCGGCACCAGCTACCGCGAGATTCTCGACCGTGTGCGCCTGGATGCCGCGCATGAACGCCTGCGTGAAGGCGCCGACTCCATCAGCCAGATCTCGGCACACCTGGGCTTCAGCTCGCACCAGGCTTTCCTGCGCTGGTTCAAGCAGAGCACCGGCATGACGCCGGGCGAATACCGCAAACAGCAGGCCGCGACACCGGCCCGATCCACCCGAAAAGCAGGAGCGAAAAAACCATGAGTGAGCGCGAACTCGAACCCGAAGGCGGATGGCACCGCCTGCCCGCCGCGCGCCTGAGTGCGCCCAAACCCGCCGAGCGCGGCGCGATGTTCCGCATGATCTCGTCGCTGTCGCGGTTCAAGGGCCGCGCGCAGGTGCCCGACATCTTCTCGGTCTTCCACATCAACAGCCGCCTGTTCTGGGGCTGGCTGTTTTTCGCGTCGAGACTCATGCCCTACGGCAAGCTGCCAGCCAGGGACCGTGAAAAAATCATCCTGCGCACCGCCTGGAATTGCCGCAGCCGCTACGAATGGGGCCAGCACGTCGAGATCGCGCTGCGCGTGGGCGTGAGTGACGATGACATCGTGCGCATCACGCAAGGCCCGCAGGCTTGGGAAGGCCGCCCGGAACAGATGCTCATGGCGGCCTGCGACGAGGTGTTCCGCAGCCAGTGCATCTCGGACGCCACCTGGAGCACGCTGGCCGCACACTACGACGAGAAACTGCTGATCGAGATCGTGATCCTCATCGGCCACTACGTCATGGTCGCGGGCTTCCTCAACAGCGCGGGCCTTACGCTGGAACCGCCTATAGAAGAAAAGCTGCGCGCGTTTCACCAGCGCATCGGCGTTCAAAAATGAGTTCACCCGCTCTGCCCTGAATGCGCATTGTTGATGTGACTATTTAATATATATTTAATAATATATTAAATATTTACGCACATTAACAAGCGGCATACCCAGCAGAGCGGGCGGTTGCAAGACAAGCCCTCCGCGCTATTCGTGGCCACCCGCTGGCGCGTTCATGCGCAGGTGCATGTGCTGATCGGCGTCATGCGCCTGCCCGCCCGCAGCACCGGTCATCGCGGCATATTGCGCGGGCGTGAGCTTCGGCAGCTTTTGCAGGAAGGCGACCATGCCCCAGATTTTCGCGTCGTCGTGGGTCGGGCCCCAGGCGGGCATCGCGGTCATCTTCACGCCGTGCTTGATCATCCAGAATTCCTCGGCGGGGCTGAGGTCCGAGACTTCCGTGAGCTTTGGCGGCTGCGGATACAGGCCGGGGCGTATCTCCGAATCCTCCATGCCCGGCGCCAGGTGGCAGCCGGTGCACATGGCGGAATAGTGCTCCGCGCCTTCGGCAATCAGCGCGGGATCATCCAGCGGCGGCACCTTGATACCGGCCGCGTGCGCGGCGATGGCGCGGTCGCGGAAGGTCTCCAGCAGCCACAACACCGGCCGTGTATGCGGCACATCAGCGCCGATCTCGTAGAGACCGGAATAGACAAAAGCGCCGGCGCCAACGGCGGCGAGCATCAATAGCAGCAACAGGGTTTTGAGAAGGTTCATTGAGAGTCTTGTTTGCTCAGTGGAGTAATTAACCGCCGTGTTTCATCTTCGTCATGTCGGGCATACCGGGCATCGCGGGCGCGGATAGAGCAGCGGCCGGTGTGCGTCGCGCCGGATGGCCGAAGTCAGGATTGCTGCTGACGCGCCGCGCGACCGTGCCTTTTGGATTGGCATACCAGCCGGGGTCGCGGTAGTCGCCGGGCTTGAGGTCGTCGCGCACCTTGACCACGGTGAACATGCCGCCCATGTCCATATTCCCGTAGGGACCCTTGCCCATCATCATCGGCAGCGTATTCGGCGGGCCGCCCATCATCGCGGCCATGTCTGCGTGTTCCGCCATGCCTGACTGCCCCATCGCCATGTAACCGGGCAGCATCGAGCGGATCGTGTTCTCGACGCCGGACTGGTCCACGCCCAGCGTATTGGGAATGTCATGCGCCATCGCGTTCATCGTGTGGTGCGCCATGTGGCAGTGGAAGGCCCAGTCGCCGGGCACGGCGATGAATTCGATGTCGCGCGTCTGTCCGACCGCGACGATCTCGGTGGTTTCGGTGCGCCACTGCGCCCGCGGCCAGCGTCCGCCGTCGCCGCCGGTGACCCAGTAATGCACGCCGTGCAGGTGCATGGGATGGTTCCACATGGAGAGATTGCCCATGCGCACGCGCACCCGTTCGCCTGTGCGCGCGACCAGCGGATCGATCGCGGGAAACACCTTGCCGTTGAACGTCCACAGGTCGAAGTCCTGCATCACTGCGGGGTCGGGCCGGTAGGTGCCCGGATGCAGCGCCCAGTTGTGCAGCATGAAGCAGTAGTCGCGCTCCACCGGCACCGCGTCGCCGTCCTTCGGGTGGATGATGAACATGCCCATCATGCCTTCCGCCATCTGCACCATTTCATCGGCGTGCGGGTGATACATCTGCGTGCCGCTCTGCCGCAGCGTGAATTCGTAGACATAGGTTTCGCCGGGCATGATCGGCGGCTGCGACAGCCCGGCAACGCCGTCCATGCCGCTGGGCAGCAGGATGCCGTGCCAGTGCACCGAGGTCTGCTCCGGCAGGCGGTTGGTGACGAAGATGCGCACGCGGTCGCCCTCGACCGCCTCGATCACCGGCCCCGGCGTGCTGCCGTTGTAGCCCCAGCATTTGGCGGTGCAACCCGGCGCGAACTCGTGCTCGACCGGCTCGGCGACCAGATGGAATTCCTTGACGCCGTCCTTCATGCGGTAAGGCAGGGTCCAGCCGTTGAGCGAGCGCACCGGCACATAGGGCCGTTTTTCGCCGCCGGAGTGAGCATCCGAATCGGCCGGAGGCATTGATGTCATTTCGCCCGCCTCGACCTTGCGCGTCCAGGCGGCGAGCGGTGCGAGCGCGCCCAGACTGGCACCGGCGCTAAGCAGTTTGCGGCGCGAAATCATGGCTGTTCTCCGTGAATGTGTTGATGCCCGGCATCGGGGTCCGGGGGCGTCGATGGCCCGGCGGATTTCATGTCTTTCATGTTCTTCATATCCATCTGCTCCATCGGGACTTGTTTCTGCATATCTTCGGGGCCGGCGTTGTTATCAGCCGGTTTCGCAGCGCCGGGCAGTTGCGTGCCGACGGCGCGCGACAGCGCCGCCCGCGCCAGCCAGTCATCGCGCACGGCTTCGAGATAAGCCTGGTCTGCCGCGTATTCCTCCTGCCGCGTGCGGATCAGGTCGAATGCGCTGGTCAGCATGTAGTTCGCGCGCTGCTGCGTGTGAGCGACGATGCGCTCGCGCAGCGGCAGCAGTCGCGTGCGATACAGGGCGGCCGCCTGGTGCGCGGTCTGCGCCCTGGCGCTGGCCAGAGCGACCTCGTTGCTGATTTCGATTTCAAGCGCCTCGCGCCGGGCCTCCGCCATTTCGAGTTGCGACAGCGCAAGCAGCAGGCCGCCCTGGTGCTGGTTGAACAGCGGCAGTTGCAATGAAAGCGTCGGGCCGGTGAGCGTGGCGCCACTGGTTTCACGTTCGTGTACGACACCCAAGTCCACGCTGCCCAGCCAGCGATAGGTTCTGGCAACGCCGAGGCCGTCCTTGAGCAGCGCAACTTCCTTGCGCGCGGCGGCGAGGTCGAGCCGGTTGTCGCTCGCGAGCTTCTGCAAATCCGCTGGATCGCTGTCCTCATCCGGCGGCAGTGGCAGGCGATCCGGCACGCTCCAGCGCGTTTCGCTCGCGGGCAGACCCATCAGGACATTCAGCGCCGCACGGGCATCCACGGCCTGCGCATCGGCGGAGAGGGCGTCCAGTTGCGCCTGCGCGGCGGCGGCCTGCTCAAGGTTCAGCGCCAGCGCCGTGATGTTCCCCGCATCGAAAAACCGCTGGGCGAGATCAGACGAAACCTGGGCGGCGCGCGTAACCTCGTGCCGCATCGCGGCGACCTGCTGCGCGCCGATCAGCGTGTAGTAGGCCGACTCGACTTCGGCTGCCAGCGTCAGGATGTTGCCGCCCACGTCGACCTTGCTGCGCTCGAACTCGCCCGCCGCCAGCCGCTGCCGCGAGGGCAGCATGAGGAGATCGGCGAAGTTCTGCGCCAGGCCCAGCGTGAGCTGCGTCGTTTCGGCGGCGGCATTCGGCCTGAGCGCGGAAACCGAGAACACCGGATTGCTCAGGCGCCCGGCTTCCAGCACCGCGGACGAGGCGATGCCCAGGCGTGCGTACTCCGCCTGCAGCCGCGGATTGCGCAGCAGCGCGATGCGGATCGCGTCCTGTGCGCTCAGGGTTTTGTCCAGCAGGTTTTGAATCAGCGCATCGGGCTGACCGCTGGCGGCATCGGCATCTGTGCCGGTAACCGGCGCAGAAAGACGGGGGCCGCCGCGCGCGGTGAGCAGCGATTGCACATCCGAAAACCCGCGGTCGGCGGGAACCGTCGCGCAGCCCGTCAAGAGGCCGAGCCCGGCGAACGCGAGCAAAGACAAACAATATTTGATGATGAACACAGGAGGCTCCATGCGACATGAAATCAGCGAAAGGATGAAACGCTGATTGCCGCAGGAGCGCACCGGAATCGAAGGTCAGGACGGCGCCGCAGAGCGGATGCCGGCCAGGATCATCGGATTGCGGAACGCGGACGGAGCCTGTACAGGCCCGTGGAACTGCGGCGATCAGGTCGCCGCGAGGATGGGAGGCCGGAAGGGATCGAGGTGATGCGCGGCGGTCGCGTGCGCGGCCAGCGTCCCCGGTATTGCCGCAGCGGCGTCGAACTTGAAGCCTGTGGAGGCCAACGAAGCCACGCCGAGCACCGTCATGCAGGCGGCGCTGCAATGCCCGTGGCAACGGCAGCCGTCCTTGCAGATGAGACCATTCGCCACATGATGATCCGCACCCGCAACCATCGCGTGATGCGTGTGTTCCTCATGCACCGCCCGATGCACAGCGTGTTTTTCCGAATGCTGGCAGCACACCATCTGCGCAGACGCGAACCCGTAAGCCGGCAAGGCCAGCAGCAGGCATAGCGTGACGAGGGTGCGCATGAACTTCATCGTGGCGGAGTATCAGCCGCTGGTGTCGGCCTGTAAAGGCGTTGCCGCCGCGCCGCCAATCGGGAACTGCATCGTGTCCACCAGCGCCAGCACGTCCACAGTCGTCATAGCGATCATGTTCGGATCGCTGATGCGCGCGTTGACCTCGCGCACGATCTGCTCGCGCACGATGGGCTTCATCACCTGCAGGTGTTCCAGCACTTCACTGGTCAGATTCTCGCCGTTGAGATCGATGGTGATCGCATCGCCCGACACCTGGTGCGGCACCAGCTTGAGCACCACCGGCGCATAGGTTTCGACATCGATGGGCACGTGGATCGCCACGTCCAGCGTGAACTTGAGATTGAGGTTGAGAATCTTCACGTCCAGCTTCACATCGCCCTTCACGCAGAGCACGAAGCTGATTTTCGGCAGCCGCGCTAGCTGCGGCTCCACCGTTACATCATCCAGCGTGAACACGTAGGCGGCAACGATCAGGTCGGCCGGCAGCTTGCGGATCGAGCCTGCGATGGTGGACTCCAGCACCTTCCTGAGTTCCTCGCCGATGCGCCGCGCCGTCACCACATGCTGGAGGAAGTTATGGCCGAACTCGGCGTAGCTGAGGGGCTTGAGCGGCTGCATGCAGGTTTTCCCGTGGCGATGGACGGGGATAGCCTACTACAGCGAGCGCAGCTTTCTCAGTTCGCGCGCCGCCACCGCCAGGCCGGGGAAATCAACCGAACCGGAGGTCTGCAATTCCTGCACGCGGTCCAGCGCGAACTTGACGCGCCGCGCATTGGCGGCGATCCAGGCATCGAAGCGCTCGGCCACCGTCGCGCCGGCATGCAGCAGCACGCGTCCGGACACCATCCGCTGGATACGGTACACGTCGTCGCGCAGATTGGTGCGCGCCAGCGCCTGCCAGCGCCCGCTGACGGGCAGGTTGACGATGGCGGCATACAGCCAGGTGAGCTGGAAGCGCTCGCCGATGCGGAAATAGACCTCCGCCGCCTGCGCCAGCGCCACGCCGCCGGACTCCGACAGTTCGGCGATGTCCAGCGCCGAGCCCAGCACCTTGGTGTTGGCCACGCGCCGCGCGAGTTCCGCGGGCACGCCGTCCTTCTCCATCGTGGCGGCGGCGCGGTCCCAGTCCTCGCGGTAGGACGGTGGCAGCGCATCCGGCAGCAGCTTCTCCAGTTCCGCCACCGGCCCGCTGTAGCGGTTGACGTTATCCGTGATGGGCCTGAGCACATTGCGCGTGTTCACGATCCAACTGGTGGCGTGCTTGAGCAGCCCGGCGCTGCGCTCAAACAGCTTGTATTGCAGGCTCGCGGGCAGTTTGTTGTCCAGCGCCTCGATCGCCAGCCAGTAGCGGTCGCCCTCGTAGATCTGGTGCGCGGCGGCGTAGGCCTTGATGATCTCTGCGCGGGGCACGCCGTGGTCATCGGCGAGGCGGTGCGAAAATGACACGCCCATGCGGTTGACCACTGCGTTGGTCAGCATGGTGGCGACGATCTCGCGGCGCAGCTGGTGCCGCACTAGCGCCTCGCGGAACTGCGCCGACAGCGCCTGCGGGAAATTCGCCAGCAGATCGCGCTCGAAGAAGGGATCGTCCGGCACCTCGCTGCGCAGCATGGCGTCGTAGAGCGAAATCTTGCTGTAGGCCAGCAGCACCGAAAGCTCCGGCCGCGTCAGGCCGCGGCCCTGCGTGCGGCGCTCCTTGAGCATGTCGTCGTCGGGCAGGAACTCGATCTGGCGGTTGAGCTGGCCGTCTCGTTCCAGGGTGCGAATCAGGTTGGCGTGTTCGTCCAGCCGCAGCGCAGCGCCCTGCTCCAGCATCGACACCGCCGCCGACTGGACATAGTTGTCGCGCAGCACGAAGCGCGCAATCTCGTCGGTCATGCCCGCCAGCAGCGGATCGCGCTGAGCGCGCGTGAGCCGGCCTGCTGCCATCAATGTGTTCAGCGGAATCTTGATGTTCACCTCGCGGTCGGAGGTGTGTACGCCGGCGGCGTTGTCGATGGCGTCGGTGTTGAGGCGTCCGCCCTTGAGTGCATATTCGACGCGGCCTAGCTGGGTGAAGCCGAGGTTGCCGCCCTCGCCCACCACCTTGCAGCGCAGGTCCTTGCCGTTGACGCGGATCGCGTCATTGGCGCGGTCGCCCACGTCCTGCTGCGACTGCGCGGACGACTTCACGTAGGTGCCGATGCCGCCGTTCCATAGCAGCTCCACCGGTGCGCACAGGATCGCCTTCATCAGCGCGGTGGGTGTCAGCGCGGCTTCGTGAATATCCAGAACCTTGCGCACTTCCGCGGATAATTTTATCGACTTCGCCGAGCGCGGATGAATGCCGCCACCGTTTGAAATCAGCTTCGCGTCGTAATCCGCCCAGGACGAGCGCGGCAGCAGGAATAGACGCTCGCGTTCTGCAAAACTCATTTCCGGGTCTGGATCCGGATCGAGAAAAATATGCCGGTGATCGAAGGCGGCGACCAGCCTGATCTTGCGCGACAGCAGCATGCCGTTGCCGAACACATCGCCGGACATGTCGCCGATACCCACGACACTGAATTCCTCGCGCTGGATGTCCTTATTGATCTCGCGGAAATGACGCTTCACCGATTCCCATGCGCCCTTCGCGGTGATGCCCATTTTCTTGTGGTCGTAACCGGCGCTGCCGCCGGAGGCGAAAGCATCTCCGAGCCAGAAGCCGTATTCCGCGGCAACGCCGTTGGCGATGTCGGAGAAGGTCGCGGTGCCTTTGTCGGCGGCGACCACCAGATAAGGGTCATCGCCGTCGTGACGCAGCACCTCGGGCGGCGGCAGCACCCGGTCACCCGCGCGGTTGTCGGTGATGTCCAGCAACGCGCGCACGAAGGTCTTGTAGCACTCGATGCCCTGCTGCATCCAGGCCTCGCGGTTGGCCGGATCGAGCGGTTTCTTCACCACGAAGCCGCCCTTGGCACCGACCGGCACGATCACGGTGTTCTTGACCTGCTGCGCCTTCATTAAACCGAGTACTTCAGTACGGAAATCCTGGCGGCGGTCGGACCATCGCAGTCCGCCGCGCGCGACCTTGCCGCCGCGCAGATGGATGCCTTCCATCTCCGGCGCGTAGACGAACACCTCGAACATCGGCCGCGGCAACGGCAGCTCCGGAATCCTCGAGGGATCGAGCTTGAGGCTCACGCAGCTCTTGCGCCCGCCCTGCGCATTGTTCTGGTAGTAGTTGGTGCGCAGTCCGGCGCGCACCACGGAGAGGAAGGCACGCAGCACGCGGTCGCCATCGAGCGAGGCGACCTGATCCAGCGCGGCATCGAGTTCCTGCCCCAGCTTTTGCTCGTCATGGGCGCGCTGTGCGTCCGCGATCTGTGGATCGAAGCGCGTCTCGAACAGCCGCACCAGCAGGCGCGCGATCTGCGCGTTGCCCGCGAGCAGCTGCTCCATGTAGGCCTGCGAGTACGGCAGGCCGGTCTGGATCAGGTACTTGGTGATGAGGCGCACGCAGGTCACCTGGCGCGCGTCGAGGCCCGCGCCGAGCACCAGGCGGTTGAGGCCGTCGTTCTCGGTTGCGCCGCTCCAGCATTGTGAAAACGCGGTTTCAAAATAAGCCTTCTGCGTCTCCGGCGGCAGTTCGCTGGCAGCGCTCTCGCCGATCTCAAAATGCTGCAACCACAGTGCCTCGCCTTCCCTGGGCGTGATCTGCGTCGGCTCCTGGCGGATCACGCGCAGGCCAAAATTTTCCAGCGCGGGCAGCACGTCCGACAGCGCCACCGGGGTTTTCCAGCAATACAGTTTCAGGCCGGTGGCGCGGCCGTCGCCGTTCACCAGCAGGCGCGGCAGCAGGCTGCGCTGCGGCGACAGCCGCGTCAGGTAGTGCAGATCGGCAGCGGCCTCAGTCGGCTGCACGCTCTCGGTGTAGGACAGCGGGAACGCATCGGCGTAGCGCGCGACGGTCTGCGCAGGCGCTTCATGTTCGCTGGAACGGCCGCCCGATTTCAGTAGCAGCTCGCGCAACTGGTCGCGCCAGGTGCGCGTCGCCACGATCAGGCGCTGCTCGACTTCGTCCACTTTCAGCGCGATGCCGGTGCCGGGCGGTGTGCGCACGAGGTAATGGATGCGCGCCAGCGGGCCGCGCGGGAATTCGACATTGCGCTCGACCGACAGGCCGCCGCAGACCGCGAGCAGTTCCTGTGCGATGCGGTCGCGCAGCTCGCGCGAGTAGCGGTCGCGCGGCAGGTAGATCAGACAGGAGTAGAAGCGCCCGTAGCGGTCACGGCGCATGAACAGCTTGAGCTGGTGGCGCTCGCGCAGCGCGGCGATGCCGGTGCAGAGCTGTTGCAATTCCTCCTCGCTGGACTGGAACAGTTCGTCGCGCGGCAGACTGTGCAGGATTTCGCGCAGGTTCTTGCCCGCGTGCGACTGCTCCGGCAGGCGCGAATGCAGCAGCACGCGCTCGACCTTGCGCCGGATCAGCGGAATGCTGCGTGGCCGGTCCATGTACGCCTCGGACGAAAACAGGCCGAGGAAGCGGCATGTGCCCTCGGTCACGCCATCGGCGCGCACGCGTTTGACCGATACCACGTCCATGTATTCGTCGTGGTGCACCGGCGATTTCTGGCTGGCCTTGGTGACAACGACCAGGCGCGTGGAGCGGGCGTACTTGTCCAGTTCCTCGCGCGGCGCGATCAGTTCGCTCGCATCCTCGAAGCGCCCGCCGCTGCGCGACAACCCGAGCGCTGCCTGCGGCTGCGGCACGAAGCGCGTGCGCCCGTCCTGCGTTTCAGCCACGGTCGCGGAATAGCCCAGGAAGGTGAAGTGGCCGGATTCCAGCCACAGCAGGAAGTCGCGCGCTTCCTGGCTGTCCTCGGCACCGCTGCCGCCGGGCGTCTGCGCCAGCCGCTCGGCCAGCGCCTGCGCGCGTGCGCGCATCGCGGCGAAATCCGTGATCACGGTGCGTACGTCGGCCAGCGTCCCGCGCAACTTTTCCTCCAGCGCGGCCAGCGCGGCGGCATCCGCCAGCGGCTCGAACTCGGCATGAATCAGCGATTCGGCCGCGCCCTCGCCGTCCGCAGCGGGATTGACCGCATCGATGACACCGTCCGCACCGCGGCGCACACGCAGGATCGGATGCGCGGTCCAGTCAATGGGGACGCCGGTCTCGCGGATCGCCATCGCCACCGAGTCGACCAGAAACGGCATGTCGTCCGTGCAGGTTTCCGCGCAGGCCAGCGCGCGGCCCTGCGCCGCGTTCGGCGGCAGCACGCGCACCAACGCCTCGCCCGGCCGCCGCGTCCCGGCGAACATCCAGTGATCCAGCGCCACCTTCACCAGTTCCTCCGGCGTGCGCAGCTTCAGCGCGTCCAGCGAGGACATCTCGTAGTAACGGCGCAGGAAATCGCGGAACAGCGCCTGCCGCGGCGCGCTCACCCGGCCCGCGGCCAGCGCGTCCAGCTGCGCCAGCAGGGATTCGTGCGTCTGGTTGGGCTCTTTCATCCTGTGCTCTCCACGCCACTGCTGTCGCCGCAAGCAGTTTGGCCTGAAGATCAGTATAGACATCGAGCCCGTGCGTTCCTGTCCGGAGAATCACTCACCCGCTCTGGATATTTACGTCATCTCGCCTGTTATTAATTATTTACTATAATTTAAATATATAAATATATTTAAACGGAAATGATATCACTTGGCACGGAGCTGGTTAGAGAGACGCTGCGCCATTTCGGACGAAGCAGGGAAACGGGGTCTCCGTTGCCAAACTGTCGCGCGTGTAATATCAAACCCTCGGGCTTTGACGGGAGTGAGCGCAATGACCTCGCGAGTGAGGGATGCAATCAGCGAACTCGCCGTTCTGGGCGGCCCCGGGACTGCTGAGAGCCGCCATGCGGTGCTCGCAACGCCGCGCTTTGCCGCCCAGATGGACCAGCTGGCCGAGCGTCTCGGAAAGAGCCGCGAATTCGTCCGTGACAGGGCCGAGGCCTGCCTGGACGAAATGATCTCGGCGCAGCAGGAGCGCGCCATTCAGGCCTTTGACCTGATCTTTCGTCCCTTCCATGCGCGCGCCTGGAAACTGGACGTGGACGGCCACGCCCTGACCCGGCTGCGTGAGCTCAATCGCGAACACGCACTGGTGTTCCTGCCTTCGCACCGTTCCTATTCCGACCCCATCATTCTCGGCTCGCTGCTGCGCGACAACGGCCTGCCGCGCAATTTCGTCATGGGCGGCAACAATCTGTCGTTCTTTCCGTTGGGCCCGGTCGCGCGACGCGCGGGCATCGTCTTCATCCGCCGCAGCTTCAAGGACGACGAGGTGTACAAGACGGTGCTGCGCGAATACATGGGCTATCTGGTCGCACAGAAAAGTAATCTTGAGTGGTACATGGAAGGCGGCCGCTCGCGCACCGGCAAACTTCGTCCGCCGCGTTACGGGCTGCTGCAATATCTGGTCGATGCGGTCGAGGACGGCGCTGCATCCGGCGTCATGCTGGTGCCGACTTCCATTACCTACGAACAGCTGCCGGAAGTGGCGCTGATGGCGGCCGAAGAGGGCGGCGCGGCGAAACGGCGCGAAGATCTGCGCTGGTTTGCCAATTACATCGCGGCCCAGCAAACCAGTCTGGGCAAGGTTTACCTACGCTTTGGCGAACCCCTGCCTCTGCAGCAGGCGCTCGCCGGAGGAGCCGCTTCCGGCAGCGGCACGCGCTGGGCCGTGCAGAAAATCGCCTTCGAGATCAGCCAGCGCATCAATCAGGCGACGCCCGTCACCGCGCCCGCGCTGGTGACGCTGGCCCTGCTCGGCGTGCGCGACCGCGCACTCACCCTCGCGGAAGTGCGCAGGCTGGTCAGCCCGCTCTACGACTACGCCCTGCAGCGCGGCCTGCCGGTGACGCAACTCAGCGAACTCACCCGTGACGCCGGCGTTGAGGATGTTCTGCAGCGCTTGTGCGACCGTGGCGTGGTGCACCAGTACGGCAGCGGCCTCGAAACAGTCTACTCCATCGAACTGGGCCAGCATCGCGTGGCCGCCTTCTATCGCAACAGCGCGGTGCACTGGTTCGTCAACCGCGCGATTCTGGAACTGGCCCTTCTGGAGCCGGACCCGCCGGCGCAGCTGAAGCGCAAAGAATATCGCGGCCCATGGGATATGGCGCTGGCCCTGCGCGACCTGTTCAAGTTTGAATTTTTTTTCAGCGACAAGGCGCGATTCAAGGAAGAAATGAAACTCGAAGCCGGTCTGATAGACCCCGCATGGCAGCCGCGTTTGAAACAAGGCGCCCCGCATATTCTCAAGAAATCGCTGCGTCCCGCGTGGCGCAGCCGTTTCGCCAGGGCGGAAGGACGCCGCACCGCGCTGGAGCAGGTTCCTTTTCTGGTCGCTCATCGCGCCTTGAGCGCTTGCGTCGAGGCTTATTACATCGTTGCCGATCGTCTTGCGGCGCAAGGCCCCGGTGATAAGGTGGACACGAACCACTTCATCAATCAATGTCTCGCCGTTGGCAAGCAGTATCTTTTGCAGCAGCGGCTGCACAATCCGGAATGCCTGTCGAAGGAAATGTTCGCCAATGCCTTGCAGCTGGCAGGTAATCGTCACCTGCTCGATGCGGACAGCGATAATCTGGTCGGGCGCCGGCGCGTGTTCCGCCGTGAGCTGAGTGCAGCGGCGCGCGCGGTGGCGACCATCGGCGGTATCGACCAACTCCGTGATCCGGAAATAACTGGAGTAGCGTCATGAACGTGCCGCCTTCATTGATCGAGGCGATTCAATCCAGTCCGAAAGGTTCGCACATCGGCGCCTTCTTTGATTTCGACGGCACCATCATCGATGGATTCTCCGCCGGGGCCTTCTTCCGCGACAAGCTGCGCAAGCGCGAGATGAGCGCGCAGGAGGTGGCGCAGGCCCTGCTGATCAGCCTGCGCAACGATGTGGGCGAAGCCGAGTTCACCGAATTCGTTCGCGGCGCGATGCGCAGCTGGGCGGGACGTGACGAGAGCGATCTGCATCAGCTCGGACGCCGCTTGTTTCTGGACGAAGTCGCGCGCCATCTTTTCCCCGAGGCATGGCAGCTGGTGCAGGCGCATCGCAGGCAGGGCCACACGGTGGCGATTGCGTCTTCGGCCACGCAGTTCCAGGTCGAGCCCATGGCGCAGGAACTGGGACTGGAGCATGTGCTGTGCACGCATGCACAGGTTGAAAACGGCCTGCTCACCGGCGATATCGACGGCCGCGTACTGTGGGGCACGGGCAAGGCCGCGGCCGTAAAGGAGTTTGCGAAAACGCGTGGCATCGATCTGGCGCAGAGCTATGGCTACGCCAACGGCGACGAGGATGCATTTTTCCTCGACACAGTGGGTCATCCCTGCGCAGTCAATCCGCGCAGCGAGCTGGCACGCATCGCGCGGGAACGCGGCTGGCCGGTGCATCATTTTGCTCCGCGCAAGCGCGGACAGCTCGGTGCCAGACTGCGCAGCATTGCCTCGTACACCGCGATGGCTGGCGCATTCGCAGCCGGCCTCGGCGCTGAATATCTCGGCGGTGGCGGCGGCACTCGTGAAGCAGCCGAACTGATCGGCGTGATTGGCAGCGAGCTCGGCCTTGCCACAGCGGGCATCCGTCTGCGCGTGCAGGGCGAAGTGAACCTGTGGTCGCAGCGCCCTGCGGTGTTCATCTTCAATCACCAGAGCGGGCTGGACATGCTGATCTGCGCCAAGCTCCTGCGTCACGGCATCACTGGTGTAGCCAAGAAAGAGGCGGCGAAGGTGCCGGGCTTCGGCCAGTTCATGCGCATGGCCGACATGGCCTTCATCGATCGCGGCAACACGGGGCAGGCCAAGTCTGCGCTGGCGCCAGCGGTTGAAAAGCTGCGCGCCGGGACTTCGCTGGCGATTGCGCCGGAAGGCACGCGCTCACCCACGCCGCGTCTCGGTCCGTTCAAGAAAGGCGCCTTCCACATTGCGCGGCAGGCGGGCGTGCCGATCGTGCCCATCGTCATCCGCAACGCCGGTGAGCTGCTGCCGCGCGGGACCTGGGTGATGCGGCCGGGACAGGTGGATGTTGCCATCCTCCCGCCCGTTTCAGTGAAGGAATGGACGCTGACGACCATGGAAAACGATATCGAGAGCATCCGCCAGGAATTCATCAGGACTCTGGAAAACTGGCCTGTCGATGGCGCGGCCACGATCGCGGCCGCGGCAGGAGGAGCCGTCGCATGAGCGAAGCCAATCAATATTCGCAGGACCTGCTCAAGCAGATGCGCGACTGGGGCACGCCGCGCCAGATGACGCCGTTTGAAACGGTGATGTGGCGTATAGAGGCCGATCCGCGCATGCGCTCGACCATCACCGGCCTGCAGATTCTCGACTGCGTGCCGGACTGGGGTCGCCTGTCCAATGCAGTCGAATGGTCTACGCGCGCGGTGCCGCGCTTCCGCCAGCGCGTGCTAGAACCCGCGTTTGGCGGCATCGCGTTCGGCGCACCGGCCTGGGTGGACGATCCGGACTTCAAACTCGAAAACCATCTGCACCGCGAAGTACTGCCGCAGCCCGGCAGCATGCGTCAGCTGCTCGATGTAGCGCAGCAGGCTGCGATGAACCCCTTTGATCGAGAGCGTTCACCGTGGGAAGCAATTCTGGTCGAGGGCCTCGAAGGCGGCCGCGCGGCGTTCATTCTCAAATTGCATCACAGCACCACCGATGGCCTCGGCACCATCCAACTGCTGAATACGCTCAATAGCCGCAGGCGGGAGCACACCCCCAAACCGCAGCCGCCGCCTCGCCCCGTAAAGCCCCTGCCGTCACCCTCCGGGCTTTTGCGCGATCAGGCCGCGCAGCTGCCGGGCACGCTCCTCAACGCCGCATCCAAGGCGCTCAGCCCGCTTCTGCTGCGCAAGGCCGGCAGTGAATCCGCGCTGCTGGAAATCCAGCGCTATCTTCGCTCGGCGGCACGCGTATTGAAGCCGCTGCCGGCCGCGCCTTCCCCGCTGTTGCGCGGGCGCAGCGGCGACTGGCACTTCGAGGCGCTCGATCTGCCGCTGGCAGAGTTCAAGACCGCAGCCAAAGCCGCGGGAGGTTCGCTCAATGACGCGTTCATCGCCGCGCTGCTCGGCGGCTTCCGCCGTTACCACGAACATTTCGGGGAGACGCTGGAGCAATTGCCGATTGCCTTCCCCATCAGCCTGCGCAGCGGTGACGACCCCATGGGCGGCAACCGCTTCGCCGGTGCGCGCTTCGCCGCGCCCATGGGTGAACGCGACCCGGTGGAGCGCATGCGGCAGATCCGCGAGTTTGTTCTCAGCGCACGAACCGAACCGGCGATTGATGTTCTGTCACGTTTTTCGCCGGTGCTGATGAATCTGCCCGGCCCGGCGCTGAGCAGGATGATATTCCGTCAGACCGCGAGCCAGGATTTGCAGGCCAGCAATGTGCCGGGCATTTCGCATCCGGTGTATCTCGCGGGCGCGCAGGTCACGCACGCCTTCCCCTTCGGCCCGTTGCCCGGCTGCGGCGCGATGATTGCCATGACCTCGCACAGCGGAAACTGCTGCGTCGGCGTCAACGTCGATCCGGCGGCAGTGACCGATCCGGCGCATCTTGCCATCTGTCTTAGCGAGGGTTTTGATGAAGTCCTGGCTCTCGGCCCGTAATAAAAATGGTGCGCTCGGAGAGATTCGAACTCCCGACCCCTTAGTTCGTAGCCAAGTGCTCTATCCAGCTGAGCTACGAGCGCACGGTTTGCAGGCGGAACTGGCGGAGAGAGAGGGATTCGAACCCTCGATAAGGCTATAAACCCTATACGCCCTTAGCAGGGGCGCGCCTTCGTCCACTCGGCCATCTCTCCGGGACTGTGCTTCCGGGGCGGCCCCGGTGCTCTGTGTGCTTCGTCTGGTGCGCTCGGAGAGATTCGAACTCCCGACCCCTTAGTTCGTAGCCAAGTGCTCTATCCAGCTGAGCTACGAGCGCATGACGAAGCGTGGGGGAGCAACCCCCAAGAGGGGCGGGATTCTAGCGGTCTGGACGGAGAAGGTAAAGAAAAAACCCGCGCTCAGGCGGCGGCGCGCGGCGTATCCGTATCGTGCTCGCGCCTGATGCGCTCGAAGATTTCCTCACGATGGACGGTGACATCCTTCGGCGCCTTCACGCCGATGCGCACCTGCCCGCCCTTGACCGCCAGAACGGTGATTTCCACGTTCTCGCCTATCATCACGGTTTCGCCGACACGCCTTGTCAGAATCAGCATGGCACACTCCTTATGACCGCTGACAGTGTCGTCACGTGTGCCAGCGGCGGCAATTCTCCGCAACGCACTATGGCCTTGGGGATAACTCCACCGGCAGCCGCTCAGGCCGCGCGCGCGCCTTCTTCCAGCCCGAAGGCCTTGTGCAGGGTGCGCACCGCCAGTTCCAGATAGATTTCCTCGATCACCACGGAAATCTTGATCTCCGAGGTCGAGATCATGCGGATGTTGATGCCCGCGCCGGCCAGCGCCTTGAACATCTTGCTGGCGATACCCGCATGCGAGCGCATGCCGACGCCGACCAGCGACACCTTGACGATGTCGTGCGCACTACGCACGCCCTTGGCGCCGAGTTCGGCGGCGACGCTTTTCACGATCTCCTGCGCCTTCTCGGCATCGTTGCGGTGCACGGTGAAGGTGAAGTCGGTGGCGCCGTCGGCGCTCACGTTCTGCACGATCATGTCTACTTCGATGTTGGCGTCGCCGATGGCGCCGAGGATTGCGGCGGCGATGCCGGGACGGTCCGGCACGCCGGCCACGGTGAGCTGGGCCTCGTCCTTGGCGAAGGCGATGCCGGAGATGAGTGCGTCTTCCATGTTGTTTTCCTCAAGCGTGATGAGCGTGCCGGGGCCGTCCACGAAAGTGGAGAGCACGCGCAGCGGAACCTTGTACTTGCCCGCGAATTCGACAGAGCGGATCTGCAGCACCTTGGAGCCGAGGCTGGCCATTTCCAGCATTTCCTCGAAGGTGATCTTGTCCAGACGGCGCGCCTTGGGCTCGACGCGCGGATCGGTGGTGTAGACGCCGTCCACGTCGGTGTAGATCTGGCACTCGTCGGCCTTGAGCGCCGCGGCCAACGCCACGCCGGTGGTGTCGGAACCGCCGCGGCCCAGCGTGGTGAGGCTGCCGGTTTCGTCCACGCCCTGGAAGCCCGCGACCACCGGCACGATGCCGGCCTTGCAGTCGGCCAGCAGCTTTTCGGAGTCGATGCTCTGGATGCGCGCCTTCATATGCGCACTATCAGTCTTGATCGCCACCTGGTGCCCAGTGTAGGAACGCGATTTCACGCCAGCCTTTTCCAGCGCCAACGCTAGCAGGCCGATCGTCACCTGCTCGCCGGTCGCGGCGATCTGGTCGAACTCGCGCGCGCTGCCGCGCGGGTTGATCGACTTGGCCAGCTTGAGCAGGCGGTCGGTCTCGCCAGACATCGCCGACACCACCACCACCACCTGATGCCCTTGCTTGTGAAAACCCGCAACCTTGTTGGCGACATGCTCGATGCGCTCCACCGAGCCCATCGAGGTGCCGCCGTATTTTTGGACAATCAATGACATTTTCAATTCCTGTAGGAGCGCCTCTCAGGCG
>JBOICL010000225.1:0-5187 GCA_050740055.1 Stenotrophobium sp. | reverse complement strand
CCAAACTGCACAAAGAACATCCCGACATAACCGACGACCAGGTCGCGGCGAATGGAACCATCAAGTCGCTATCCAAGGAAGAGTCCGATGCCGAGGCCAAGCTGAAGGGCATGAACAAGGTCTGCCCTGTCAACTTCGCCATGGCTTCGGGTAACGTCGGCGTCATGGCTGCGACCAACCAGGAAGTGCATCGCCTGGAGAAGCTGGTTCTGCTCTACGTCTACATCGCCATCGTGGCCTGCGTCTACCTCTCGTTTTTCGAGTGGGAAAGCATCCTCAGCATCATGCTGCCGCTGATGCTGGTTTCGTGGATGGCCTACGCCATCATGGTTGAACTGGGCATCGGTATGAAGGTCGCGACGCTGCCGGTGGTGGCGCTGGCGGTCGGTATCGGTGTGGACTACGGCATCTATATCTACGCGACCATGGCGGATGCCGTGGCGGGAGGATACAAGCTGCAGGAAGCCTACATGAAGACCCTGAAGATGACCGGCAAGGCGGTTGTGTTCACCGGCATCACGCTGAGTCTCGGCGTCCTCACCTGGACCTTCTCCGGACTGCAGTTCCAGCGTGACATGGGCAACCTGCTGGTGTTCATGTTCACCGCCAACATGTTCGGCGCGATTCTGGTACTGCCGGCGATTGCGCGCTTCCTGCTCAAGGAAAAGGTGCTTGCGCCGGGCGAAAAGCCGGTGTTCAAGCCGCGGCACTAGCGTCACCTGACAAGCTCCGGGGCATTCCCTGCCCCGGACTTCTTGAAAAGACCCCGCTTTGGCGGGGTCTTTTATTGGCCTTACTGTTTCAACAGACTCTCCGCCGGAATGTCCAGGCCCTTATGCAGCTTCTGGATCATCGCCAGCGTCAGCCCACGCTTGCGGTTGAGCACCTCATAGACCCGGTTGCTGCGGCCAATCAACGGCTCAAGGTCCCTGGCTGTCAGCCCTTGTTGCTCCATGCGGAATTTGATTGCTTCCACCGCGTCGGGCAAATCCATGGGAAAGTGCTTGCGCTCGTAGGCTTCGATCAGCGTTACCAGCACATCCAGCCGATCACCATCCGGCGTGTTCGCCTTGGCGTTCATCAGCGGCTCAATGGTTTTCAGCGCTGCACGATAGTTGGCTTTGGTTCTAATCGGTTTGATATTCATGGATGCTCCCGCCGTTCAAATCGTCTGTGCATCAATTGAGCCATATTGACGATGAGTGCCGATGAAACGTACGTAAACCACACGGTACGGATAGTTGATCCATGCCACCAGCCGGTATTTGTTGCCGCCGATGTTGAACACTACCCGTCCGTCCTTGAGAATGCTTGCATTGCCGAATTGGGCCTTTACCGCCGCGGGCGTGGCCCAATCCGCGTGTAGTACGTCCCGGTACCATGCGAGCGCCGGTTCCTGGGCGTCTTGGCGTTCTGGATGATTGGCCCAGAAGGCTTTCAGAGTAGATAGCGCGATGACCCGCATGCGCGATTATAGTCCCAATTTGGGACTATTCAAGCAGGCCGTGCGCCACGGTGGATATTTAATCTGTTCCGGCGCATACCTGCCAATTTCAATCTTCGTGCATTCCCGGTCGCCCATACTGCTCGCAACCGGTACTGATAGTTGCACCGTTATCGAGATTCAGCGCGGTGAGGCAGCCGCCCCAGACGCAGCCGGTATCGAGTCCGTGGACACGTTCCTGCGGCCACTGGATCTGCCCCAGCGTAGACCAGTGTCCGAACAGGATGGGCGTGCCGGCAGATTTGCGGCCCGGCACGCTGAACCACGGCATCAGACCCGCGGGCTGCGTGCCGGGCGCGCCCTTGGGCTTCATGTTGATGCGTCCTTGCGCGTCACAGTAGCGCAGGCGCGTGTAGCAGTTGACGATGAAGCGCAGGCGCGAAATGCCGCGCAGGTTTTCCTGCCAGTGGTCGGGTTCGTTGCCATACATGTGTGCGAGGAAATCCTCGCCCTGCGGCCCGCGGATTTCCGCGCAAGCCTCATCGGCCAGAGCCAGCGCCTGCTCGACATCCCACTGCGGCGGCAGGCCCGCGTGTATCAGCAGCGCGCCGCTGGCGGCATCGTGATACGCCAGTGGCCGGTTGCGCAGCCAGGTCAGCAGTTCATCGCAGTCTGGCGCGTCCAGCACCGGTTGAAGGGTGTCACGCGATCCCTGCGCGCCGCCGTGGGCGACCGCCAGCAGGTGCAGGTCGTGATTGCCAAGCACGGTTATCGCGGATGCGCCCAGCGATTTCACCAGCCGCAGCACTTCCAGCGAATGCGGTCCGCGGTTCACCAAGTCGCCGGTCAGCAGCAGACGGTCACGGCCGGGCCGAAACGTGATCTTGCGCAGCAGGTCTTGCAGCGCGGTGTGGCAGCCTTGAATGTCGCCGATGGCGTAAGCGGTCATTTCATATCCGGTGTAGTGACACAAGACGCAAATTTTCCAGCGCTCGGTGGCGATTATTCACGATCATCACGGCAATGATTGCTCCGGCCACTGCCAAACCACTGGCGACATCCACAAAATGATGTCCGCCACCGACTGGCGTCACCAGCACCACCAAAACATTCAACATCAGCGCCGGCCAGAACAGCCAAGCGATGCCACGCAACACATAGACGCAGATCACCGCCAGTGCTGCGTGGAAGGAAGGAAACTGGACGATGCCTTGCATCGTGCGCAGATCAATCGCGCGCAGTTGACCGCCGTGTACGCGAAGGAATTGCAGCACATAGGGTTCGGTGAGCGCTTCCGGCACATCGTAATAGACGAAAGCACCCGCCGCAGGCAGCAGCGCGCCCAGCACCAGCACGGCCAGGCTCGTTCCGGCGAAGCCCAGGAAAAGCTCGCGCGCCCGGTCAGGCCGGCCGATGATGTCCAGTGTCAGGATCTGCAGAATCAGCATCACGCCCAGGCTGGCGTATATCCAATGGCTTGCGCGTGCCAGTGTGGGCGATGACAGAAAGACGTGGTGCCAGGCGACCCAGTCGAGACCGCATGCACGATCAATCGCCGCCAGTTGCCGGTCGATCAGCGGACCACCCACCAAGCCTGTGAGCAGATAGCTGAGGATGCTTGCGCCATTGGTGTAGAGGACGAACAGCAACGCGGTGCGCGCCAGCCCGGCCAGGCGCGGCACCGGCCGCAGGCGCCCATACACGATCCACAGGCTTAACAGGAAAACGCCTGCCGCGAACACCAGCAGTTCGCCGTGCAGCCCGACGCGGAAATCCGTAAATACCAGCAACACGATATCGACGGCTCCAATTGCAACAACGAACAGCCAACTTGGATCAAGGCGCTGCAGGGATAATTTTCCGGACGAAGACATGCGTTTGTATTCTTGGGCTCAAAACTCGACGTACATCGCACTGCTCAAATTTCATTCACGAATCGGGATATCGAAGCGTACAGGCGCTTCTGAGATCGCCGATAAGCGGTACCGAATCTCCATTTCAGCAGCTTTGACGTGATGGCGGAGTCAGGTGATAGTAGCTGCACGGCTCAGGCGGAGTCGGACGGTTACTTAGGAGAACCCTCATGTTGCAGAATATCAAGCAGTTTATCCGTGATGAAGAAGGCGCAACGGCCATTGAATATGCCCTGATCGTTGGCCTGATCGCGGTGGTGGTGGCGGTTGTGCTGATCACGCTGGGTGGCAGCCTGACGACTCTGTTCAGCAAAGTTTCGACTTGTGTAAGCAGTCCTAGTGCGGGCAATTGCTGATCTGAGTCCCAATGTAGTCATCCCCTGTGTCGCAGCCGATGAATTTTGCGATTGGAATTTGGGCTGCTGCCATTGCCTGGAGTGACTGGCGGTATCTGAAAGTGCCCAATGTGCTTCTGGTATTACTGCTCGTGCCGGCTGTGCTGGCACTGGCAGTTAACCGGCACGGACTATTAGGTGTGGCAGTCTGGCCGAGCTTGGCGGGTTTGCTGATAGCAGTAGTGCTCTTGCCCGGTTACGCTTTGGGCTACATGGGAGCCGGCGACGTGAAATTCGCCGGCTGCCTGGGCCTGCTGCTGGGACCTTGGGCGACCGTGAAGATGCTGCTGGTTTTTGCGATTGCGCTGGGTCTGACAGCGGCGGCGCTGTTGTGGATACATCGCGCCAGCGCCGGGAGCCGCCAGCGCCGTATCGCCGCCGCCCCTGCACTGGTGCTGGGCTTCGCGGTGCAGTTGCTGTTTCCGCAGTGGTTGCCGTGGCACGGGTGGGTATGGTCAGGATGAAGACACCGCCGGCAGCAGTCTCGCGGCACACCGCCCAGAAAGGTTCAGCAGTGGTGGAATTTGCGTTTGTGTTTCCACTGCTGCTGCTTCTTATCTACGGCGTGATCGTTTATTCCTATGTCTATGTTTTGCAGTCGTCCATCAACTATGCGGCCCAGGAAGGAGCGCGTGCGATTCTCGGCGTGGATCCGGCAAGCGGCAATCAGGCGACGGTGGCAACGGCAACGGTCAACGCGACCTTGAGCTGGGCGCCGAAGAGCTTGAATATTGGCGTGGCAGTCAGCCCATGCACGCTTGCCGGCTGTAACTCCAGCACTGACTATTCGGTGCAGGTGACGGGCGACGTAAGCAAATTATTCCCGGTAATATCGCTGGGTGGTTTCATGGGCATCAATGCGGTGCCGCCGCTGCCCGCCACGCTAATCGCCCAAGCGGTCGTCAGAACGTCTTAAGCTTCGCGTCTATCGCATCATCAGAACAACAGAGGGGAGCCAGATGAGTAGCACGACGCTCAAAATCATCACGGTGGTGCTGGTGTTGCTGGCCCTGCTGCTGGCCGGTGTCAGCTACACCATGTTCCGCGGCTATGCGCAGCAGGCGCAGCAGGCGACCGAAAAAGCCAAGCAGCAGGCCGCCGCCACGCCGCAGGTGCTGGCGGTGGTCGCGCTCCAGCCGCTTGCCGCCTACAAACCGATAACCCGCGAATCGGTTGCGCTGGTGCCGGTGTCGGTGAAACCGACGCAGTATTTCACCAGCCTCGACGATGTGGTCAACCATGTGCCGTTGGTGGACATCGACGCCGGTGCGCCGGTGACGGCGCGCTACTTCAAGGAAGGCAATGTGCTGGCAAAGGTGATCCCGGCTGGCTACCAGGCGGTTTCGGTCGAGGTCAGCGATGTCATCGCGGTCGGCGATTTCGTGCGCCCCGGCGACATCGTCGATGTGCTGCTCTACCTGCCGGGCGGCGGCGA
>JBOICL010000224.1:0-16273 GCA_050740055.1 Stenotrophobium sp. | reverse complement strand
GTCCATGCTCCAACTCCATCTGTCCGATCACGACATCACCGCCGCTCTGCAAGAACCACCACCACTCGCAACACCAGATCAGGAAATGCGAATATGAGGGGAAAGCTCAGGGTCAGACACGATTGAATGATACATAAGATCGAAGCCGCCGCTTAGCGGCGCGTGACTCGGCTTGATCATAGAGGGCAAAGACGCGGAGCAAGGCGGCCTAAACAGAAGGTTACGGATGAATAATCAATCGTGTCTGACCCATTGATTCTTGATTCATGACCCCATTGATTCAAGCTGGAACGGCCCTCGGACCACGCACCCTGACCGCGACCTTTCGGTTGCCGAATTGAGACTTGCGTCACAAATAGGAAATCCCCCACTTTCCCCGTGTTTTAGGCCGGTCTATGATGCTCTACGCCCACAGGAAGGGGCTTGGAGCGGCGCATGAATACAAAAAGGCGCAATCACTACGATGTCACCAACACGGTGCGGGTTTCGCATTCCGCGGATGTCTGCGCGGCGGTGAAAACCATACTCGCGCGCACCTATCCCGATGCGTCGCTGGTGCCGATCGACCGCGCCTTCGATACGTTCACGCGCCTGTATGCCGGCACGCTGTCCGGCTACGCCGCTGGCTGCGACACCTGGTATCACGACGCCCAGCACAGCCTCGACTGCGCGCTGGCAATGGCGCGCCTGCTCGATGGTCACGAGCGCAGTTGCGCGCCGGGCAAATGGCTGGGCTCGCGCCGCGGCGTGCTCGGCGTGATCATCGCGCTGTTCCACGACTCCGGCTATATCCGGCGCGATGACGACCGCGTCGCCAACGGCGCTGAATTCACACTCAGCCATGTCGCCCGCAGCGGCGAATTCCTGGCGCAATTCCTGCCGCGCGCCGGCTTTGCCGCCGAGGTGGACCTGACGCAGCAACTGGTCCATTTCACCGGCTACGAAGTCGCGCTGAACCGCATCGGCGTCAGTCATCCGCAGGATCGCATGCTCGGCTTCCTGCTCGGCACCGCCGACATCCTTGCGCAGACTTCCGACGGCTGCTACCTGGAAAAATGCCGCGATTACCTTTACCGCGAATTCGAGCTTTGCGGTCTCGCGGGCGCCGGCATTCCTGGCGGTCCGAAACCGATCTACAGCTCGGTGCGGGACCTGCTGAACAAGACGCCCGACTACAACCGCAAGCTCTGGGAAGAACGGCTCGACGGCTATTTCCTCGGCGCCTATCACTGCCTGGAAGCGCACTTCGGCGGCGCCAATCCCTACGTGGAACAGGTGCGGCGCAACCTGGGCGAAATCCAGCGCCTGATCCGCAACCACCGCTTCAAGGAACTGCGCAAACGCCCGCAGGTGATCGGCGCCGCAGCGATGCGCCAGCAACTGAAGCCTCTGCGCGCAAGCGGCAGGAAACCGGCAGCCGCGCGCATACACGCTGCGGCCTAGTCCACAGCGGTTTTCTCGAACTTGATCGGCACCGTCAGTTCCACCGGCACCTCGCGCGCGGGCAGTGGTTGCGCGCGCAGCAGCAGGTCTAGCGCTTCCCGATCGAGCGCGGCGTTACCGGAGCTTTTTGCAATGCGCGCCCGCGTTACCTCACCGTTGGGCAAAAGACTGAAGCGCAGCTGCACCACACCCTGCACGCCACGAATAGCGGGCGGCAGTTCGCGGCGGTAGCGCGCCAGATGCGCGCGCACGCGGGCGAGGAACGCATCGCCGCTTCGCGCTCCACTAGGACGCAGGCTCATGCGCCGCGCGGGTTCTGCAACTGCGGACTCGGACCGCGGCGTTGATGGTGGCACCATCGCGGATGAGGCCTCGTCTTCATCCGCAACAGGATTTTGCGGCGCTTTAGCTGCCGCAGACGGCACCACCGCAGAGGCATTTACATCCGCATTGCCTTCGGCAAATTCCAACCCGACGCCATCGCCGCCGCTACCGTCGTCGCCCCGCGGGAACGAAAGCGCTGCAAACAACAGCGCCAGCAGCAGGACGTGCGCAGCCAGCGCGGCGGTGAACGACCAGCGGACGCGGGCGCGCGGCGGCGTCATGGCGGCGGGCTGCGCTGGACCAGCAGGCTGACATCGCTGACGCCGGTGGCGCGCAGGCTTTGCAGCAGGCCGACGACGCGCGCGGCATCGGCGCGTGCATCGGCCTGCACCTGCAACGGCACATCGGGATGTTCGGCGCGCCAGCGTGCGATGCGCGGCACCAGTTCCGCATCTGTCAGCGCGGCGTCCTCGAAGGAAGCGCGGCCATCGGCGGCAATCTGCACCGCATCCGCATCGGCATGATCGGGCGCGGCGGCGCTCGAATGCGGCGGCGTGATCTGCGCGAGCCGCGCCGGGTTCTGCGCGCCCGTGAGCACGAAGAAAATCAGCAGCAGGAAGGCGACGTTGATCATCGGCACCATGTCCACATCGGTGCGCGGCTTGCGCGGCGGACGCGGCAGCTTCACGGCGTTTTCCCGATGCTGCCGAGATTGGGCTTCACGCCCGCCGACTGGAGCCGGTCGATCACGCCGACCAGGTCCTGCAGCGGCACGCCGGGCGCGGGCTGCACGACGACATGCGCGCCGGTCACGCGCCGCACGGCGGCTATCAGTTCTGTGGCCGCGACCGCCTGGCCATTCAGGCGCAGCGCGCCGCCGGGCAGCAGTTGCAGCACCAGCAGCGGATGCGCGGACGGCGCGGCGGCATGGCCGCTGCCCGCGATGTTGACCTTGAGCGCGCCCCAGTCGAGATAGCTGGAGGTGAGCATGAAGAAGAACAGCAGCACGAACATCACGTCCACCAGCGAGGTGATGATCAGCGTGTTGGAGCGGCGGCGCGGCGGCGCGGGAATGTGCATCGCCCGCCCTAGAACGGCCGCGTGAAGATGCGCGTGAGCGCGCTTTCCATGTCGTGGTGCAGGCGCTCGACGGCGCGGTCGAGCGTGTGAAATCCGGCCAGCGCGATGATCGCCACGCTCAGGCCCGCTGCGGTGGTGAGCAGCGCCTCCCACAGGCCGCCGGAGAGGATCGCCGGGTTGACCTGGTTGCCCGCCGCCTGCAGGCGCTGGAATACCTGGATCATGCCGAGCACGGTGCCTAGCAGGCCCAGCAGTGGCGCGAGATTGGCGATCACTTCCAGCGGCCGCAGCAGGCGCCGCACGGACTCCAGCTCCTCGCTGGCGATCTGCGTAACCTGCTCGCGCACCTCGTTTTCAGGGGCTGCGGAATTCCCGCGGCCCCGGACCGCGGCGGCCATGACGCGTGCAAGCGGCGTGGCCTGCGCCTGCAACAGCGCCAGCGCCTGATCGGCGCGGCCGCCATGCCAGGCGTCGATGGCACGCGCGACGAAATCACGCTGCCAGATGCGCAGCTCCCAGAATTCCCAAGCCTTGACGATGATTAGAGTCAGCGCGGCGATGGACAGCAGCAGCAGGATCAGCAGGGCCGGCCCGCCGAGGCGCAGCGAATCAAAAAAGTCGGACATGGGAAGCTCGATAAGAAGTTTTGTGCGCACCCGCTCTCATGGATACGGACTGCGTTGTTGTTTATTTAAATATACTAGTTTTAATTTTATTAAATATTATTGCACATTGTTCAAGGCGAAATGGAGAGAGCGGGTGCCGACACGGCGCTTGCCCGAAGGGCAATGGGCGCGGGAGGTGCCCGATGCCCGCGACCCGCGACCCGCGACCCGCGAAGGTCGGCACACCACCGCCCGCTCCCGCACCCGTTTTGCTGCGCAAAAACACCGTGTCGCGGGCGGGCGGCCTATTTTTTCGCATCGGGGATCAGCACGACACGCCCCTCGCCCACTGCGCGCGGATCGGAGGCGGCCTGCAATTGTCTTGTTTTCGGGTCCCAGGTGACGACCTGCATGTTGCCGTAGGTGCGCGTCAGCGGCGCGAGCGTGTGGCCCATGGTGCGCAGCGCGCTTTGCTCGGCGTCGCTGATCGCGCCCGGTTCGAAGAAAATCTCGTCCGGCAGATATTGATGGTGGTAACGCGGCAGCGCGACGATCTGCTGCGCATCAAGTCCTTCGGTCCAGCCGAGGATGCCGAGCGCGACCATGGTGATGATGCGGCTGCCGCCCGGCGTGCCGATCACCAACAGGCCGTGCGGGCCTTCGACAAAAGTCGGCGTCATCGAGGATAGCGGACGCTTGCCGGGCGCAACCAGATTGGCACGCGAGCCGATCAGTCCATAGACGTTGCTGGCTGTGACGGAGGCGGCGAAATCGTCCATCTCGTCGTTCAGCAGCACGCCGGTGCCGGGTGCCATGTAGCCGGAGCCGAAGGGCAGATTGACCGACATCGTCGCGGCGACGCGGTTACCCTGCGCATCGACGATGGAAAAATGCGTGGTGTGATTGCCCTCGGTCACCGCGGGCGCGGGTGGCAGCGAGGCGCTGGGCGTGGCGCGGTCGCGCTGGATGCTCGCGGCGAGCTGCTCGGCGTAAGGGCGCGACAGCAGTTTGAAAATCGGAATGTCCACGAAATCGGGGTCGCCCAGGTACGCCGCGCGGTCGCGGTAGGCGCGGCGCCAGGCTTCGACAACGAGGTGCTTGGATTCCGCGCCGGAATCTCCGCGCCAGCCAATGATTTCAAGCTGGTGGAACATCTCCGCCAGTGTCACGCCGCCTGCCGACGGCGGTGGCGCGGTGACGATGCGGTTGTCGCGGAACCAGGTCACCAGCGGCTTGCGCTCGACAACTTCGTAGCGGCGCAGGTCTTCCTCGGTCCAGATACCGCTCGCGGCGCGCACACCCGCGACCAGTTTCTGCGCCGTCTCGCCTTCGTAGAAACCGTTACGGCCCTGCTGCGCGAGCAGTTCCAGCGTGTGCGCCAGTTCCGGCTGCTTCAGCACCTCGCCCGCCACGAGAATGTGGCCGCCGGGATATAGCACCGCCTGCGCCGAGGGAAACAGACGATCCTTCTGCGCAGCCAGCGTGTGCGCGAGCTTGGAATCAACCACAAAACCCTCGCGCGCGAGCATGATCGCGGGCGCCAGGTCACGCGCCAGCGGCAGGCTACCGTAGCGGTGCGCGATCCAGTCCAGCGCCGCCGGTTCACCGGGAATGCCGGCCGCGAGTGGGCCATTGAGTGACAGGCTCGCCACCGCTTGGCCGTTCTTGTCCAGGTACATATTCGCGTTGGCCGCGCGCGGCGCGGCCTCGCGGCCGTCGACAAAGGTTTCAAGACCATCGCTGTCGCGATGCAGCAGCCAGAAGCCGCCGCCGCCAAGTCCCGAACCGGTGGACTCGGTCACCGCCAGCGCAGCACTCACCGCCACCGCCGCGTCGAAGGCATTGCCGCCCGCGGCGAGGATTTCCAATCCGGCTTGCGTCGCCTGCGGCGTGGCGCTGGCGACGGCGTAGCCGGGCAGGCGATCCGCGGCCACGGCGCAGGCCACCCACAGCAGCAGGACAAAAGGCAGCAGATATTTTTTCATTCCTTTCCCACCAGGCGGCGATATTTGGCCTGCAACTGTTCCTGCGTCTCGGCATGGTCCGGATCCAGCGGGATGCAGTTCACCGGACAGATGGCACGGCACTGCGGCTCATCAAAATGACCAACACATTCCGTACAAAGATCGGGATTGATCTGGTAAATCTCGATGCCCTGCGTGATCGCCTGGTTCTGGCACACCGGCTCGCAGACATCGCAGTTGATGCACTGATGAGTAATTTTCAGGGCCATGATTATTGCCGGCCTCCCGCCCTCGCGCGGAGGGCAGGAAGCTTTATTTCGCCTTGCGCCCGAAGCGCTCCAGCAGCAGCGGCATAACCGCCGGAGGCACCAGCTTTTCCACCGGCGCACCGAGGCCGGCGAGTTCGCGCACCAGCGACGACGACAGGTGCGCATACAGCGGCGAAGGCGCGAGCATCACCGTATCGAGGTCGGGATAAAGATCGCGGTTCATCACCGCCATCTGCTTTTCGTAGTCGACGTCGCCGACAGTGCGCACGCCGCGTACCAGCACGGTGACGCCGTTGTCGCGCGCGAACTCGACTATCAAGCCCGTGAAGGCTTTCACTTCGACATTCGGCAGCGCCTTCACCGCTTCGCGGACCAGCGCGACGCGCTCGTCGATATTGAAACGCGGGTTCTTGGCGATATTGAGGCCGACCGCTACGATCAGTCGCGGGAACATGCGCGCCGCGCGGCAGATGATGTCGTGATGGCCGAGCGTGATCGGATCAAAGGTGCCGGAATACGCAGCGGTGACGTTCATTTTTGCTCCACGTGATGACTGGCGAGGCCGAAGCAGACCTGCCCGGCCTGCTTCTCGCGCAGCCATTCAAACCCCGCGGGCAGTTCCGGCTTATGGTCCGCGCGCCATTCCAGGTAAACGCGGTTCTGCGGCGCCAGCACCTTGGGCAGTTCCAGCAGCGCGCGCGCCAGCAGGTCGCTGCCGAAAGGCGGATCGAGGAACACCACGTTGTAACGGTGCCAAGTCTGGGTGAGGTAATACAGCGCGTCCATCTGCGCCACGTCGAAGTGAGCGTGGGGAGTCTTGAGCGTCATCAGCGCGGCCTTGATCAGCGTGTGCTGTTTCGCGCCGGTCTCAACGAAAGTGACGTGGCCCGCGCTGCGCGACAGCGCCTCCAGCCCCAGCGCGCCGCTGCCCGCGAACAGGTCCAGCACGCGCGCGCCCTCAATCATCGGCGCCAACCAGTCGAACAGCGTCTGGCGCACACGGTCGGGTGTCGGCCGCACGCCGCTGTCGCCGTCGAACTCGACGATGCGGCTGCGGTATTCGCCGCCGATGATGCGCAGCTTTCCGGGTGGGCGCTTGGTCATGCCGCAGAGTTAACCCTGCGTGCCCCCGACGGTCAAGCCATCCACGCGCAGGGTCGGCTGGCCGACGCCGACCGGCACCGACTGCCCCTCCTTGCCGCAGATGCCGACGCCGGAGTCGAGCTTGAGATCGTTGCCGACCATGCTCACGCGCGTCAGCGCTTCCGGGCCGTTGCCGATCAGCGTTGCGCCCTTCACCGGCCGCGTGACCTTGCCGTTCTCGATCAGGTAGGCCTCGTTGGCAGAAAACACGAAATTGCCGGAGGTGATGTCCACCTGCCCGCCGCCGAAGTTCACGGCGTAAATGCCCTTCTCGACCGACTTGATGATCTCCGCCGGATCGTGCGGGCCGGCCAGCATGTAGGTGTTGGTCATGCGCGGCATGGTCAGATGAGCGTAGGACTCGCGGCGGCCATTGCCGGTGGGCGCGACACCCATCAGGCGCGCGTTAAGCTTGTCCTGGATGTAGCCGCGCAGAATGCCGTTCTCGATCAGGGTCGTGCACTGCGTGGGCGTGCCCTCGTCGTCCACCGTGAGCGAGCCACGGCGGTTGGCCAATGTTCCATCATCCACAATCGTGCAAAGTTCGGACGCAACCTTCTGGCCGATGCGGCCGGTGAACGCGGAAGTGCCCTTGCGGTTGAAGTCGCCTTCCAGACCATGACCGATGGCCTCGTGCAGCAGCACGCCGGGCCAGCCGGGACCGAGCACCACGGTCATCGAACCCGCGGGCGCGGGCACGGCTTCGAGCGCCACCAGCGCCTGCCGCACCGCCTCGCGCGCGAAAGCCTCCGGCTGGCCGTCGCCGAAAAACTGCGCAAAAGCGCCGCGCCCGCCGCCGCCCGCATGCGCCTGCTCGCGGCGACCGTTCTGCTCTACGATCACGCTCACGTCCATGCGCACCAGCGGCCGCGCATCGGCGGCCAGCGTGCCGTCCGCGGCGGCGACCAGCACCACTTCGTGATTGGCGGCAAGCGAGGCCATGACCTGGATCACGCGCGCGTCGGCGACTCGCGCGGCGGTGTCCGCACGCCGCAGCAGGTCCAGCTTCTGTTCCGTGCTGAAACTGCCCAGCGGATTGAGTGCCGGGTACAGCGCAGCCGTGGCTCCGGACGCTTTCCACGCCTGCACGGGCGTTTGACTACCCTGACGCACGATGGCGCACGCAGCCCCGGCGGCATCGGTCAGCGCCTGAAAGCGAATCTCGTCGGAGTAGGCCAGGCCCTGTTTTTCACCGGAGCAGGCGCGCACGCCGACACCCTGCTCAACATGATGGCTGCCGGATTTGACGATGCCGTCTTCCAGCGACCAGCTTTCCGTGAGCGAATGCTGGAAGTAGAGATCGGCAGCGTCCACGCCGGGGCGCATCAGGCCGGACAGCACGCGCTGCAAACTATGCTCATCCAGTTCGGCGGGAGCGAGCAGGGTCTGACGGGCGACAGCAAGGGAGTTAGTCATGTTGTGATTGTTGGCGTGTAGCGGCGGGAACGCAAAGCGTCCAGAGGCATCAGTTCATTCTGCGGTGCGCCAGTGCGGGAAAGCTGCCTCTGATCGCGGCTTGCTTTTCAAGGTTGATCTCGGCGATCACGATGCCCTCGCCTGCCGCGCGCTGCGCGAGAATCTCGCCCCAGGGATCGACGATCATGGAATGGCCCCAGGTGCGGCGGCCACCCGGATGCGTGCCACTCTGCCCTGCGGCGATAACGTAGCACTGGTTCTCGATGGCGCGTGCGCATAACAGTGTCTGCCAGTGCGCTGCGCCGGTTTTTTCGGTAAACGCCGAAGGCACTGACAGCAACTGCGCACCACAGGTTACCAGCGCGCGATAAAGCTCTGGAAAGCGCAGGTCGTAACACACACTCAGGCCGAGCTTGCCCGCCGGAGTGTCCGCCACCACGATGCGCAGGTCGCCATAAGCGATGCTGTTGGATTCGCGATAACGCTCAGTCGCACTTTCACGCTGCACATCGACATCGAACAAATGAATCTTGTCGTAGCGTGCGCGCTGCTGTCCCTGCGCGTCATAGACCATGCTGGCGGCGTGGACCTTGCCCGGCTCACCGGGCACCGCCAGCGGCACGGTGCCGGCGACGATCCACAGCGATAATTGCTGTGCGGTCTGCGCGAGAAAAGCCTGTATCGGGCCGTTGCCTTCAGGCTCGGTGTGCGCCAGCTTGTCGGTTTCGTGCGCACCCATGAAGGCGAAATTTTCCGGCAACAGCGCCAGTGTCGCGCCGGCCTGCGCGGCCTGCGTCAGCAGACGTTCGGTCGCACGCAGGTTGGCAGTAACATCCTCTGCGGAACTCATCTGGATTGCAGCAACTTTCATCATGGTGAACGTCTGGTATCGGGACTGCCGACAGTGATTTCAATGGCGGTCAACGGCTTGTCACTGTTGCAAGCCGGAAATTGAAGTTTATTGTATCGGTGTACCGGGATAAATTTTTGGATCGGCCGGAGGAGAGCCACATGAAGCACATTAACAAAGCCGTACTGGTGTTTTTTCTGTTTGGATCAGGCACATTGGCAATGGCGGCCCAGACCACCGATGTCCCGGCAGGCTTCTGGCAGACGCCGGCCATCGCCGGCGCAGGCAAGATGCACGCGCTGCCGCATGCCGCTTACCAGCCGCAAAAGAACCAGACCTATCGCGTCGTATTCGCGGTCACCAAGGCCGGCGGCAAACCCGATGAAGTCAGTCCTTCACTGGAGCGTGTCGCCCGCACAGTGAATCTCTATGTCTCTGCGGGCGTGCCGCTCGACCATTTGAAATTTGTCGCCGTGATGGCAGGCCCCGCCACCCGCGCCGCACTCGACAACGTGCACTACAAACAGCAGTTTGGCGTCGACAACCCCGATCTTGAGGTGATCAGGAAATTACGCGCTGCCGGTATTGATGTTGCGGTCTGTGGTCAAGCCGTGGCGGAACATCATTTCGCGTATGACTGGGTTGCATCCGACGTGACGCTGGCGCTGTCTGCATTGACGACCATCACCTTGCTGGAAACACAGGGCTACGTCCTGCTGCCACTCTGAGACAGATACACGCAACACCTGCCGATTTCGGCAGACGATGCCGTCCGCAATTTTTTTCAGGAGCCCCACTCGATGAATGCCTCCCGCATTGCCGCGATCATCGTCGCACTGGCTGCCTTGTTCAGCCTGACGCTGCTCATCATGTTCGTGGTAGGTCTGATCGATACCGACAAAAATCTGCACGCGCTCAATGCAGTGTCTCAGCGTGACACTGTAATGAAGCCGGGCGCTGTTGAGACAACGGAACAGTGGCAATTCAAGGCACCCAGTCTGGCTGACCTGCCGACAGATGGCTTTGGTGAAAGTGTGAGATTCGGCGAAAAGGTTTTCACCAACACCCACCAATATGCTCCTCAGTACGTTGGCAATCACCTGAGTTGCAGCAACTGCCACCTTGATGCCGGCCGCAAGGCTAACTCTGCGCCGATGTGGGCGGCGTTCGGACTGTATCCGGCATACCGGCAGAAGAATGGCCACGTCAATACGTTTGCCGAGCGCCTGCAGGGGTGCTTCCGTTTCAGCATGAATGGCAAGGTGCCGCCTGCGGGCGATCCGGTGCTGGTCGGACTGGAGGCGTATGCCTACTGGCTGGCAAAAGGCGCGCCGATCGGCGAACGCGTCGCCGGACAGGGTTTCCCCAAACTGGCAAAACCCGTGCAGGCTCCTGACTACCACCGCGGCCAGCAGGTCTATGCCACGCACTGCGTCGCCTGTCACGGCAGCAATGGTGCGGGCCAGATCGTCAATGGCAAGGTGGTGTTTCCGGCACTGTGGGGTGCGGACTCGTTCAACTGGGGCGCAGGTATGCACCAGATTCACGCCGCCGCAGGTTTCATCAAGGCCAACATGCCGCTAGGACAGGGCGGCAGCCTCAGCGATCAGCAGGCATGGGATGTGGCACAGTTCGTGGACAGCCACGAGCGGCCGCAGGACCCGCGCTACAAAGGCGCTGTCGCCGCCACCCGCAAGGCCTATCACGAAAGCGCCGATTCGATGTACGGACTGACCGTGGAAGGTCATGTTCTGGGTTCAGGCACTGCAAACTAAGGCAATGCTGATTAAGGAAACTCTGAACAAGTTGTCATCGCGAGGCCGCAGGCCGTGGCGATCTAGCTTCAACAGCAAGATTGCTTCACTGCGTTCGCAATGACGCATCCGTGCGCGAGGTGCCGATGCATTTTTATTCAGAGTTCCCTGACTCACTCGATTTTCGGATTGTCCCAGGGGCCGGTCACGTGATAGTTCAGCTGCGTCACCTTGTCCAGCGGCGTTTTCAACACCTGCTGCGCGATCAGCACCAGCGCGCCGACGGCGGGCCCGCCCAGCAGGGCGGCGCCGAGCGTGATGCCGGACGACACGTCCGGATAAACCTTCACATGCTCATCGAAATCCCGCGCCAGCAGACCTACCTTGCCGCGCACTTCCATGCGCAGCGAGGGTCCCGCGATGTCGAGGTTCTGCGTGACGGCGGCACCATCGGCAAGATCGAAGCTGCCGGCGATGCTGTCGAACCCCAGGCCGGAACTGACCACGTCGCGGAAATCCAGCGTCAGCCGCCGCGGCAGCGCGTAGAAGTTGAGCAGGCCGAGCACGCGCCCAGCGCCCGGCTCCACTGCCTTGAGCTTGCCGTTCTGCACATCCACGGTGATCGGCCCACGCGCCAGCTCCCAGGTGATTCCCTCTGCTGCCGGCGCCCAGTTGAGGTCGCCGGTGAAATGGCTGGTCTTGGCGTCGAGGTTAGGCGCGTAACCGAATGCGCGCAGCAGCGCGGCAATGTCCGGGCTGGTCAGATCGAACTTGAGCGCGGCGCTGGACTGGCCGTTCAGGCGCTTCCAGATGCCACCCGCGTTGAGCGTGGTGCCGCCGCCGGTGAGTTGCAGGTTGCTGATCTTCTGTCCGCCGTCGATGCGCTGCGTGACCAGCGTCAGCTTGCCGAGACTGGCGTCGCCGACTCTGAACTGGTCGCTGCCGAGGTCCAGCAGCGGCAACTGCGCCGGATCGGTTGGCGGCTTGGCGGCGGCGGGCGGTGGTGACGCCGCAAGAGCAGCAGGCGGACTCTCTGGCGGCGGCGCCTGCGCGTCGATGGCCAGATGCTTGAACCGGCCTTCGAGCACGCCGCCTGCATCGCGCCAGGCTAGACTGCCCTCCGCGCCAGCGCCGTCTAGCTTCGCGGTCCAGCCGGTCGCGTTGGGCGTGTAGACCGCGTGCACATCGCGCAGCGTCTGTCCCATCAGCAGCAGCCGGTTCGCGTGCAGGTCGGCCTGCTGCAACGGCATGCCGCTGCTGTTGGCCTCATGCAGCACGGCGCTCCAGGCGCCGAGATCGAGGTCATCAACGGAACCGTTGACATAAACCCCCTTGCCGACCGTACTGGACGCGAAACCCGGTCCCAGATGCAGATTGACGCCGCTCGCGCTCCAGCCGGCGGCACCGGGCGCCAGCGCGATTTCCGCACCGAGACGGTCGTGGTAATCGACACGCACGCGCAGGGCGTTCGGGTCGCCGCCGCCGATCATGACGATCAGCGGCGCGATCTCGTCCACGCGCTTGCCCAGCGGCGGCGGCAGCGCTACGGCGACGCCCTGCAGGTCGGTGGACAGGGTAAGACCGTCGTCAGTGCCGCCGAGCGGGAGTTCCGCGGCCCAGTGCGAACTGCCGGACAGCACCTTACGCACCAGTTCGGGAATAAATGCGCTGGCCCCGCTGCCATCCATGCGCGGGACAAAATCGAATCCGGCCGTGATCACCCCCTCGGTGCCCGCGCGCGGCGCGATGCTGGCCGTCAGATCGAGATCCTCGAAACGGCCGCTGAGATGGTCGGCACTGACGCCCTTGGGGCTGAAGCGGATATCGCCGCGTATGTCCTCGATCGGCTGGCGCAGTCCCTTGTAATTGAGCTGCACGCCGTCGAGCGCGACATCGCCGCTGACATCGGTGTGCGCCGCCTGTTTGAGCGGAATGTCGAGATGCAGCATGACCTGTGCTGGCCCGCTCGCGCTGGTGTTGTTGACCAGGCCGGCGAGCGTCTTTTTCAGCGGCGAGTTTCGGAGGAAATCGTAGTAGCGCGCGGTTTCGCCGCTGACCACGCCGTCGATCTGCAAGAGCGCCTGATGGAAGTCCGCGATGCGCGCGCTGACTTTCCTGATGTGCGTGCCGCTGATGCTGCCGGCGTCGGCGTCTATGCTCAGGCTGTTGCCCCGAAACGCCAGCCGCGCCTTGAGCCCCTCCACGCCGGGCCAGTCCGGCAGATAGTCCAGCCGCGCGCCGGCGACATCGAGATCGAGTTTCCAGCTGCCGGTCTGCTGCTCGGCGTAGGGGAAATCCGCCAGCGGGCCGCGGATCGTCAGGTCGCCGCGCGGCACGCGGGCGCTGACGATGGCGCGCGTCAGCCAGTCTTCGAGACCGTCGCCCCAGGTGCGCGGGATCAGGACTTTTGCGCGCGTCACATCCTCGGCGCTGAAGTGGGCGCTCAGGTCGAGTTGCGGCGATGAATCCTCCGCGTCCGGCAGCAGCAGCCCGAACTGTCCCTGTCCGCCGGTGCCGAGCAGGGTCCAGGCAAAGGACGGCATGCCGATCTGCCAGCCGTCGCTTTGACGGCTCCACTGTGCTTCGCCGGCCAGCGTGTCGAACGTCACCGGCTGACGGAACTCGTGCGGCAGATCCAGCGTCAGCGTGCCGCCGCCGAGATGCAAGCGGCCACCGTTTTCGTCGGCCGACACCTCGCCATTGAGCCCGGAGAAACCGGCCGGGCCGCTGCCGGCGTTGTAGCCGATACCTTTCAGCGTGGCGCGCAGCGAATATTCCGGCGCGGCATCGCTGTGATGCACGCGCAGCACGGCGCCGTCAAGTTCTCCGCCCATGTGCGAGGCCAGCGTGACCAGCTTCGGCGGATCGCGCCAATAGGCCAGCCAGGGCGTGAGGTGGTCAAGCCGCAGCAGATCGGCGTCGGCGCCAAGATCGTAGCCGCTGCCGTCAGCCAGCGGTGCGTAATGCAGCCCGCCGCGCGCCAACTCCTGGCCGTCGAGCGCGAACTGGCGCAGATCGATCTGCCAGCCATCCGCCGCCACGGTGGCGCGCGCCAGCAGGTTCAGCGATTTGACCGTGGTGTCGCGCGGACCGCGGCCGGCCAGCAGGGTGCCGGTTTGCAACTGGAGATCGAAGCCTTCGAAATGGCCCGACTTCAGGCGGCCCTTGAGGTCCAGCCGCGCGTTGCCCGCGCCCAGGCGCGTGCCCGGCAGCACCCATTTACGCAGCCAGGGCTGCGGCTGGAGGTTGCTGATGCGCGCATCGAGGGTGCCCCTCCAGCCGTCGGGCTGGTCCACCGCGCCGTCGATATCGGCGTTGAAATCCAGCGCCTTGCCGTAGTTCGGCGGCAGGTCGAGATGCGCCCGCGCGGCGAGTCCGGTAAACGTCCTCCAGGCCTCGGCGCTGGCCAGATGAACCTGGAGCGGCGAGTCAGGCAACTGCGGCGCGGTGATCTGCAGGTCGCAGTCGAGCAGGCGCACGTCCTTGAAATGCGCCACCGCGCGCAGCCATTCCTGGTAATCCGTCGGAGTGTTCTGCTGCGAGTCGAGGCCGACGATGCTGACCTTGCCGTCCGCATCGATATTGACCGCGAGGCTCACGCCGGACAGCTCGACCAGCGCCGGCGTGAAGTCGCCGGTGGCCAGGCGCAACAGGCCGAAGCCCAGCGAAAGGCGGTCGGCGGTCAGCACCTCGTCCTCGCCGTCTTCGCTGTAGAGCGTGATGCCGGAGAGATCCAGCCGCGGGTAGATGCCGCGCCAGACCAGGCTGACGCCGTTGATGTCCACCGGCCGGCCGGCGACTTTCGTCACCCAGTCGGAGAGCTGGTCGCGGTAGCTGGGCAGCTCCATCACCGCGAGCTGGAACGCGCTGCTCACCGCCGCCGCCAGGATCACCAGCACGGCGAAGATCGAGACGCTCCACGTCCACCAGCGGCGCCTTACGCGCTCCATCTCAGCTGGCCCACCGGTTGGTCAAAGGGAATGCCCGTCAAAAAACGTATTGTCGCGCCCAGCAGTTGCGCTCGCCAGTGAAACCGGCGCAAGGCTTGCACCCGCTCCCTGCCGATCGCATGATTTGAATGTGATTATATATTTAAATTTTTTATAATAATCATGTCAAATAACACATTTTCTCTAGGGGAAACAGGCAGAGCGGGTGACGAATTTTTAGTGCTAAGTGCTAAGTGCTGCGTGGGGGCGCTTTTACTTAGCACTTAGCACTCAGCACTTCTTATAACGGCACCACGTCAAAACTTTCCTGCGTGTACGAGGCATCCGCCTGCAAACGGATCGGGCGATTCAGTTGCGCCTCCAGTTCCGCCAGGCCCAGCGACTGCCCCTCGGTGAAGCGCGCCAGCACATGCGGCGCGCCTAGCACCAGAAAGCTCTTGGCCTCGAACTGGCGCGCCGCGCGCTGCACTTCGCGCGCGATCTCGTGGCACACCGTCTCCACCGATTTCACCGTGCCGCGCCCGTTACAGGCGGCACAGGGCTCGCACAGGATGTGGCCGAGCGATTCGCGCGTGCGCTTGCGCGTCATCTGCACCAGCCCCAGTTCGGTGAACGGGTACACCTGCGTGCGCGCGTGGTCGGCCGCGAGCGAACGCTCCAACGCACGCAGCACCTGCGCGCGATGATCCGCGCCCAGCATGTCGATGAAATCGATGATGATGATGCCGCCCAGATTGCGCAGGCGCAGTTGCCGCGCGATGGCCTGCGCGGCTTCGAGGTTGGTCTTGAGCACCGTCTCCTCGAGATTGCGGTGGCCGGTGTAGGCGCCGGTGTTCACGTCCACCGTGGTCATCGCCTCGGTCTGGTCGATCACCAGATGGCCGCCGGATTTCAGCTCCACGCGATGTTCCAGCGCGCGCGCGATGTCGTCCTCGACGCCGTAGAGATCGAAGATCGGCGCCTTGCCGTCGTAGAGTTCCAGCTTGGGCGCCGCCTGCGGCACAAACACCTGCGCGAACTGGCGCACGCGGCGGAATTCCTCCGCGCTGGCGATGCGCACGCGCTCGACGTCGGTGCCCATGAGGTCGCGCAGGATGCGCATCGACAGCGGCAGGTCGCCATGCACCAGCCGGCCGGACGCCGACAGCCGCGCCTGCTCGCTGACCGCGCCCCACAGCCGCAGCAGGAAGCGCAGGTCGTTGGCCAGCGCATCGGCGTCGGCGCCGTCGGCGGCGGTGCGCGCAATCACGCCGAACTGCGGCGCCAGTTCGCGCTGGAGCTGTTCGAGTATCACCTTGAGCCGCGCGCGCTCCGTTTCGTCCTCGATGCGCGCCGATACGCCGGTATTTTTCTCGTGCGGCAGCAGCACCAGGTAGCGCGAAGGCACCGACAGCAGCGAGGTCAGGCGCGCGCCCTTGCTGCCCAGCGGATCCTTTAGCACCTGCACCAGCACCGTCTGCCCCTCGTGCAGCAAC